>NZ_LIRL01000327.1:0-5487 GCF_001419795.1 Streptomyces niveiscabiei | reverse complement strand
CTCGTCAACAACGCGGGCGTCATGATGGTCCCCGAGGGCCGCACGGCGGACGGCTTCGAGACGCAGTTCGGCACGAACCACCTGGGCCACTTCGCGCTGACGAACCTTCTCCTGCCGTACGTCGAGGACCGCGTCGTCACCGTCTCCTCCGGCGCGCACCGGGCGGGCCGGATCGCCTTCGACGACGTCAACCTCACGTCGGGCTACACCCCCGTCCGCGCCTACGGCCAGTCGAAGCTGGCGAACCTCCTGTTCACCCTGGAGCTCCAGCGCCGCCTGACCGCCGCGAACTCCCCGGTCCGCGCCCTCGCCGCGCACCCCGGCTGGTCCGCGACGAACCTCCAGAGCCACCACGGCAACCCCGTGATGCGCGGCGTCATGTCCCTCGGCAACCGCCTCTTCGCCCAGTCCGACCGCGCGGGTGCCCTGCCCACCCTGTACGCCGCGACCCAGGACCTGCCCGGCGCGAGCTACGTCGGCCCCGACGGCCTCGGCGAGATGCGGGGCGCCCCGACGCTGGTCGGGCGGACGGGCGCGGCGAGCGACGCGCAGGCGGCGCGGCGGCTGTGGACGCTGTCGGAGGAGCTGACCGGCGTCGGGTTCCCGGTGGGGGCCGGGGTGCCGAGCGAGGTGTGAGGGCGCCCTGTCGTCGGTAGCGGTTCGACAGCTCGGGTTGATGTTTTTCTCACCTTGATGGTCCAGAGTGGCCCCGATGAACCGCACCCGCCCCCAGGGGAACCGAAGGTTCGCGCTGCTCGGCGCGACGGTGTTGATGGCCGGGAGTTGTGTCCTGGCGTCGGCGGCTGTCGCCGATGACGGGGGCGGGCCGCTGGGGGTGACGGTGGTGGCGCAGGGCGAGGCCGCCGCGGCTGCGGCGCGGGTGGGGGCGCTGTTCTACGCGGACGACGTGGGGAAGCCGGCGGGGGAGCACTTCTGTACGGCGTCCGTGGTGGAGAGCGAGGGGCGGGACCTGATCGTGACCGCCGCGCACTGCTTCGGCGGGGACGACGGCTCCGGGTTCGTGTTCGTGCCGGGGTACAAGGACGGGAAGGCGCCCTACGGGATCTGGAAGGTGCGCAAGACCTTCCTGCCCGCCGGATGGGCCGAGGAGCAGAGCGAGGACAGCGACATCGCCTTCGCCGCCCTCGCCCCCGACGCCGAGCACAAGAACATCGAGGACGTCGTCGGGGGGAACCTCTTCGCCCCCCGGACCGCGACCGGCGCCTCGCCCGTGACCGTCACCGGCTATCCGGACACCTCCGAGCGGGCGATCACCTGCACCAACCGGCCGGCCGCGCACAGCCGTACGCAGCAGCGCATCGAGTGCCCCCGGTTCAGCGCGGGGACCAGCGGCAGCCCCTGGGTGAACGGGCACCACGAGGTCGTCGGCGTGCTCGGTGGGCACGAGCAGGGCGGGGACACGGACGACGTGTCGTACAGCGTCGTGCTGGGCGCGGAGGCGGCGGCGCTGTACGAGGAGGCGGAGAAGTGACGGGCGTACGATCGTGTGTCGTATCGCGTGTTCTGAACGCTGGATAGAGAAGGTCTTGTCCCCCACGCCCCGCCTTCGTACGACCGCCCTCCGCACCCCTCTTCCCCGCCGCGTCCCCGGCAGATCCTGGGACCGGCCGGATGCCGCCGTGAAGCCGGACGCGGGCCCTGTCCCCGACGTCCGCTGCCGCCGCTGCGGTGTCCCGCACGAGGCCGACGAACCCTGCGGGGGCCGGGATTAGAACGCCCTCGCGATGGACAGTCTGTGACCGGGGCGGACTTACCCGTGCGCGGCGGGTCGCCGCCGTAGACTGACGCGCGGTGACTCCCGGCCGGCGAGGGGCGGTTGACGGTGCGTAAGGCGTGGATCTGGGTGACCGCGGTCGCCGGGGCCGGGCTCGCGTTCGTCATGGTGCTCGTCGTCGGGGTGTACATGGTCGCCGGGAACATGGCGAACGGGGTCGGCGGCGGGGCCAAGGCGCTCGCCAAGGGGTCCGTTCCGGCCGCTTATTCCGCGCTCGTGCAGAAGTGGGGCAATATGTGCCCCGCGATCAATCCCGCGCTGCTCGCCGCGCAGTTGTACCAGGAGAGCGGATTCAATCCCCGGGCGCAGAGCCCCGCCGCCGCGCAGGGAATCGCGCAATTCATTCCGGGCACCTGGGCGACGCACGGTGTCGACGGGAACGGGGACGGCAGGAAGGACGTCTGGGATCCCGCCGACGCGATTCCGTCCGCCGCCGCGTACGACTGCGAGCTCGCGAAATACGTCAAGGACGTGCCCGGGAACGCCACGCACAACATGCTCGCCGCCTACAACGCGGGCGCGTACGCGGTCATCAAGTACGGGGGCGTACCCCCGTACAGCGAGACCCGGAATTACGTGAAGACCATCACCACCCTCGAAGAGAGTTTCGCGGCGCCGGTCGGTCGGGTGTCGCCGTCCGAGCAGGCCGCCGGGGCGATCTATTACGCGCAGAAGAAACTCGGCACGCCTTATCTGTGGGGCGGCGACGGGACCGCCGCGGACGGCGGGCGGTTCGACTGCTCGGGGCTGACGAAGGCGGCGTACGAAAGCGTCGGCATCGAGCTGCCGCGCGTCGCCAACGACCAGTACAACGCCGGGCCGCACCCCACGCGGGACGAACTCCTCCCCGGTGACCTGGTCTTCTTCTCCGACGACCTCACGAACTCGCGGGCCATCCGGCACGTCGGGATCTACGTCGGGGGCGGGTACATGATCGACGCGCCCCGTACGGGGGCCGTCATCCGGTTCGACCCGATCGACACCCCCGACTACTTCGGGGCGACCCGGGTCACCGCGGATGGCGCGAAAGCGCTGCCGACGAATGTCTGAAAACGGGTGAGGGTTCCTTAAATCCGGCCCTGCGGAGCGTTGGCGCGTCTCCCTTCGATAACGTCTCAGTGATCATTCAGTGGAGACAGGAACGTTGTAAGCGGGGCCGTGCGTTCCTGTTGAGACAACCACGACGAAGGGGCCGCAGCACCATGGCTGGACTCGCCGATTCCGGATCCAACCCCGATGTCGACCTGTTGTACGACATCAATGGCCTCGCCAAGGACGCACCGCACTGGGTCGACGAAATCGTCGGATTCGTCGGTGAATACGGGCTCTTGTTCGCGATGGTTCTGCTCATCGTCTGGTGCTGGCTGACCGTACGGCGCCGGGCCGCGTCCGGGGAGGAGGCGGCGGCCTCCGTCGCCGCCCTGGTCTGGGCGCCCCTCGCGGCCGGCGTCGCCGTCCTGGTCAACGTCCCGATCCGCGGCTTCGTCGAACGGCCCCGGCCGTTCAACGACCACCAGGGCCTCGAAGTCCTCGTCTCCGGCAAGACGGACTTCTCGTTCGTCAGCGACCACGCGACCATCACGATGGCGATGGGCGTCGCCCTGTTCGTCGCGAACCGCCGCTTCGGGGTGTGGGGCCTGGTCCTGGGGCTCCTCGAAGGCTTCTGCCGCGTCTACATGGGCGTCCACTACCCGACCGACGTCATCGGCGGCTTCGCCCTGGGCACGGCCGTCGCGCTGCTCCTCTCCCCGCTGGCCTCGATCATGCTGACGCCGGTCCTCAAGGCGATCGAGCGGTCGCCGCGGGCGGGGTGGCTGGTGCGGAGCCGCGCCGCTCGGGTTGCCTTCGTGCCGGGGGCGCGGAACGAGATGCATTCCGGGGAGCGGGATCTCGCTGCCTAATGGGGTGGGGGGTTCTGAGGTCTGGCGGCTGCGGCTGCGCTGTGGCTGGTCGCGCAGTTCCCCGCGCCCCTAAAAGATTCAGATGCCCTGCGGGTACGTGAAGAACTTCGCCGGGTCGTACTTCTGCTTCACCTTCGCCAGCTTCGGTGCCGCGTCCCCGTAGTACGCCTTCCGCCAGTCCGTCAGCGTCGGGTCCGTGTAGTTCTGGTACGCCGCGCCCGACGCGTACGGCCGCATCGCCTTGTGGGCCGTGTTCAGCCAGGACTGCGCGGCTGTGCCCGGCGTACCGGACTTCCACGACGCGATGTACTGGGCCAGGAGGCGGGAGCGGCGGTGGACGAACGCCGTCGCCGTGGGGGAGACGCGGTTCACCGCGCCGCCCAGCGCGGTGAGGGCGACGCTTCCGGCGCCTCCCTGGACCGACCGCATCTGCTTCAGCAGGGTCTGGATGCCCGCCTCCGACAGGGACCTGTCGTAGAAGTCCGAGCGGGCCGTGTACGTCTCGCGGCCCAGCTTGCCTCCCGGGTCGCGGCCGGGGAGGGTGCCGGGGCGGTGGCAGCTCGCCGCCTTGGTGTACGAGGAGCAGCCGGCGTATCCCTCCATCGCCTGCGCGTACGAACGGCGGCGCAGCGAGACCGACTTGGGGGCGCCCGCCTTGGCGGTGAGGCGGTCGATCGCGTTCTGGAGTTCGCCGTACGTGCCGAGGGAGAACGCGGCGAGGGAGACGCTGGGGGTGCCGCCGGGGGAGTTGGAGAAGCTGAGGGCGGACCAGATCTCGTCCGGCTGGGCCGGTCCCCACTCCTGCCAGGCCCGCAGGACCGCCGCCGCCCTCGACCAGGACCAGGTGAGGTAGCCGGTGACCGCCTGCGGGGCCGCGTGGGTCTTGAACTGGAGTTCCGTGACCACGCCGAAGTTGCCGTTGCCCGCGCCGCGCAGCGCCCAGAAGAGGTCGGGGTTCTCTTTCGCGTTCGCGGTGAGCTGCTTGCCGTCGGCGGTGACGATCGTGGCCTGCGTGAGGCTGTCGCAGGTCAGGCCGTACGCGCGGGAGACGACGCCGTGGCCGCCGCCGAGGACCAGGCCGGAGACGCCGACGGACGGGCAGGAACCGGCGGGGATCGTGACGCCCTTCGCGAGCAGGGCCCGGTACACGTCGATCAGCTTCGACCCGGCGCCGACGACCGCCGTACCCCCGCCGACGCGGACGCGGTTCAGCTTGGACACGTCGACGATCAGCCGGCCGTCGCCGGACGACCAGCCCGCGTACGAGTGGCCGCCGTTGCGGATGGCGACCTTCAGCTTCTGGGCGCGGGCGAACGCCAGCGTCGTACGGATGTCCTCGGTGTGCGCGACGTACGCGACCGCCGTGGGCTTCAGGGTGTCGAAGCGCGTGTTGTACAGCTGGCGGGCCGCTGCCCACTGGGCCTCGCCGGGGCGGACGAGGAGGCCGTCGAGGTCGCTCGCGAGGGCCTTCCAGTCGGTGGGGGCGCCGGTCAGCGCGGTGTTGGCGAAGGAGGGGGTGGGGCTGCCGGTCGTCGTGGACCGGCAGCCGGTCGCCGCCGCCGCGGTCAGTGCGGCTGCGCCGCCGATGAACATGCGCCGTTCCATGGTGTCGCCCTCCGTCGCGGCTCTGTGCCTGTCCGTCGCGGCTGTGTGCCGGTCGAACGCTGTGTGCCTGTCGAACGAGACGAGTTCCCGGAACGAGGGGTTCCCCGGCCTGGGCTCAGCCTTTCGCGTGCGTCTCCGCGTCCGTCCGCGCCAGGCTTCTCGCCCGCCGCGCGGGCCCGCGCCAGC
>NZ_LIRL01000326.1 GCF_001419795.1 Streptomyces niveiscabiei | reverse complement strand
GCCCCTCCCACCTCCCCGTCCACATCGAGAACAACGTCAACTGCGCCGCCCTCGCCGAACTCCACGAGGGCGCGGCCAAGGGGCGGCACACCTTCGGCTACCTCCAGGTCGGCTACGGCATCGGCCTCGGGATCGTGGTCGGCGGCCAGGTGCTGCGGGGCGCGGGCGGCGCGGCCGGGGAGATCGCCCGGTTGCCGTACCCGTGGCTGCCGGGCCGCGAATCCGTCCTGGAGGGCATGGAGGCGTACGTCGGCGCGGGCGCGCTGATGCGCAGAGTGCGCGAGGGGTGGACGGAGGGTCGCGTACCGGAGGGTGCCGCCGAACTCTTCGCGCTGGCCGGAAACGGGCACGAGGCGGCGGCGCGGTTCGTCGCCGGACACGCCCGGGAGGTGGGCAGGCTGGCGGCTGCGGCGGTCGCCGTACTGGACCCGGGGCTGATCGTGCTGGGCGGCGGGATCGGGGCGAATCCGCAGCTCCTGCCGGGTGTGCGGGCCGAACTCGCGCGGCTGAGCTGGCCCACCGAGGTGGTCGGCAGCGAGGTCGGCGGGGACGCCACGGTCGCGGGCGCCGCCCGCCTCGCGGTGGCCCGGGGAATCCAAACCGTGACCGAGGGGTCGGACAAGAGGCATTGACGGACTCCGTCGGCTTCTGCCAATGTCCGGACAAGCGCTTTCTAGCCGGGCGGGACCCCGGCACAGAGCGGCGAATCCGGCCGTACGGACCGTACGGACCCACGAGGGCGTGTTCGTGGGCGGATGCCGTTCGTCGAGGTGGCGCGACCGGGCGAGGTCGCGGACCATGAGCGCACTCAAGCCACAGGACCCCGAGCCGCCTCACCGGCCGGAAGATTCCGTCACGCACATCCAGGGAGGGACCCGGTGGGTCACGAGATCTCGCGCAGAACCATCTTCCGCGCCGCGAGCGGCATCACCGTCGCGACGGCGCTCGGCACCACGCTGAGCGCCTGCGGCGGCGGCACGGGCGCCGGCAGCAGCAACAGCAAGCTGACGATGACCTGGTGGGGCAGCGACCAGCGCCACGCGGCGTACAAGAAAGCGCTTGCCACCTTCCAGAAGGACAACCCGAAGATCAAGATCCAGGAGACCTACCAGGGGTACGACGGATACTTCGACAAGTTCAACACCAACGTCGCGGGCGGCAGCGCCCCCGACCTGATGCAGATGGACACCGCGCTCGTCGCCCAGTACGCGCGCAAGGGCGTCCTCGCCCCCATCGACGAGTACGTCGGCAAGGACCTGGACCTCACCGGCTTCTCCAAGACGCTGCTGGCCGCCGGCACCGTCGACGGCAAGCTGTACGGCGTCCCCTCCGGCATCGGCGTCAACCAGCTCACCGTCAACCGCAGCGGCCTGGAGAAGCTCGGTCTGAAGCTCCCGGACCGCGAGTGGACCTGGAACGACCTCAAGGCGATCAGCCAGGAGGTCTACAAGAAGAGCGGCGGCAAGACGTACGGCGTCGACGACGGCGGCGGCGGGACCCTCCAGTGCTTCGAGATCTTCGCCCGCGAGAAGGGCCAGCAGTTCTTCTCGGACGACGGCAAGAAGATCGGCTTCACCCCGGACACCCTCCAGGAGTGGTGGGAGTTCTGGGCCGAGATGCGCAAGACCAACGCGTGCCCGCCCGCCGCGATCACGTCGGCCGCCCACAACGACCTCACGAAGAACGCGGTCGTCATCGGCAAGGCGCTGTTCACCTTCGACTCCGGCGTCTACGGCGCGGGCGGCTCGATCACCGACGCGCAGCTCGACTTCCTGCCCACCCCGCAGGGCAACTGGTCCGGCGCCCGGGAAGGCAACTACGTCAACGGCGGCGTGCTGCTGAGCGCCACCAAGACCAGCAAGCGGATCGCCGACTCCGTCAAGATCATCTCCTTCTTCGCGCAGAACGACACCGCGATCAAGGACATGCAGCTGCTGCGCGGCATCCCGCCGACCGACAAGGCCCGCAAGCTGATCGCCTCCGGCCTCACCGAGACCGACAAGCTGAACATGGCGAGCGCCGACTACATCTCCCAGCGCGTCGGCAAGGCCACCAACGTGCTGCCCAACCCGGTGCCCCCGCCGCAGGGCGCCGACCAGATCTGGGACCTGCTCTTCCAGTCGAACCTCGCCGTGGCCTTCGGCAAGGCCACCATCAAGTCGCAGTCGGGCAAGTTCTTCGACCAGGCGGCAGGCATCCTGTCCGCCTGAGCGGGCGCACGTACGGAGTAAAGAGGGCCAGGGAGATGAGTATGACCACCGCGAAGACCGACGAGGTCGTGAAGGAGCCGCTCGCCGCGACCCCTTCCGACCAGCGGGAGCGCGACCGGCAGCGGCGCCGCCTCGCGAGGAAGCGAGGCGGCGGCTGGTGGCCGTACCTCTTCCTGGCCCCATGGTTCGTGGGCCTGTTCGGGCTGACGATCTACCCGATGCTCGACTCGCTCTACCTGTCGTTCACCGACTTCGACCTGCTCACCCCCGAGAAGTGGGTCGGCACCGGCAACTACGAGCGGATGTTCACCGACGACCCGGTCTTCTGGGACTCGGTCCACGCGACCCTGCTGTACGTCGTCGTCTCCGTCCCCCTCAAGCTCGGCCTCGCCCTCGCCGTCGCCATGCTCCTCAACCGGGACATCAAGGGCATCGGCCTCTACCGGGCCGCGTTCTACCTGCCCTCGCTGCTCGGCGGCGCGGTCGCCATCGCCATCGTGTGGCGCCAGGTCTTCGGCGGGGACGGCCTCTTCAACGACTTCCTGTCCTGGTTCGGCATCAAGGGCCAGGACTGGATCTCCAGCCCCGACACCGCGCTCTACACGCTGATCCTGCTCGCCGTCTGGCAGTTCGGCACCCCGATGGTCATCTTCCTGGCCGGCCTCAAGCAGCTCCCCAAGGACGTGTACGAGGCCGCCGCGATCGACGGCGCCAGCCCCGTCACCCGGTTCTTCAAGATCACCCTGCCGCTGCTCACGCCGATCGTGTTCTTCAACGTCGTCCTCCAGATCATCGACGCGTTCAAGACCTTCACCCCCGCGTTCGTCATCAGCAACGGCTCCGGCGGGCCGCTCAACTCGACGATGCTCTACTCCCTGTACCTCTACAAGAAGGGCTTCACCGATCTTCAGATGGGGTACGCCTCGGCGCTGGCCTGGGTGCTCTTCCTGGTCATCGCGGGCTTCACGGCGGTCAACTTCATCGCCAGCCGCTACTGGGTTCATTACGACGACTAATGCCTGACGCTGACTGACGATTGAGGAAAGCCACCATGTCCGCCATCACTCCGTCGCCGTTGCAGAAGCTCCGCTCCGCCACCGGCGCCCGCCGTATCTTCATCCACACCGTCCTCATCGGTGTCGCGATCGTCATGCTCTACCCGCTGCTGTGGATGCTCAGCAGCTCCTTCAAGCCCGACACCGAGATCTTCACCCACCCCGGGCTGATCCCCAACAAGCTCAACCCCGAGAACTACAGCAAGGGCTGGGACGGCTCCGGCAACTCCTTCTCGCTGTACATCACCAACTCGCTGATCGTCACGGTCGGCGCGGTCATCGGCAACGTCATCTCCTGCTCGCTGGCCGCCTACGCCTTCGCGCGCTTCGAGTTCCGCTGGAAGAAGCTCTGGTTCGGCCTGATGCTCGGCACGCTGATGCTGCCGACGCAGGCGGTGCTGATCCCGCAGTACACGATCTTCTACAACCTGACCTGGATCAACACCTACCTGCCGCTCATCGTGCCCAAGTTCCTCGCGGTGGACGCCTTCTTCATCTTCCTGATGGTCCAGTTCATCCGCTCCATCCCGCGCGAGCTGGACCAGGCGGCCATGATGGACGGCGCCAACCCCTGGCAGATCTACTGGAAGATCATCCTGCCGCTGATGAAGCCTGCGCTGGTCACCACCACGATCTTCACGTTCATCTGGACCTACGACGACTTCCTGCACCAGCTCGTCTACCTCCAGCAGAACGACAAGTTCACCGTCCCCCTCGGCCTCACCCTCTTCATGGACCAGACCAGCGGCTCCTCCTACGGCGCCATGTTCGCGATGTCGACGATCGCCCTCGCGCCCACCCTGATCTGCTTCCTCATCTTCCAGAAGAGGCTGGTCGAAGGCATGGCCACCTCCGGCATGAAGGGCTGAGCACGCGTGCACCTCCTCCACCAGCGCGGCCCCCTGCACGACCTGCCCGACACCCCCGAGGCGTACGACGCCGTCCTCGCCGACGTCGTCGAACAGGCCCTCGCCCGCATCACCCCCGAGGGCAACCTCGAACACCCCGACTGCACCGACGACATCGGCGACACCTCCCTCGGGATGACGTCGTTGCTGGCCCTGGCCTGGCAGCGCTCCGGCGACGAGCGGCTCCCCGAGGCCGTCCGCCGCAGCCTCGCCTTCCACCTCGACCAGCGCGTCTACACCGAGGACAACCCCGGCTACCCGAACCTGACGGTCCGTAACTCAGGGTTCCCGTACGCCCGTTACGTCCTCGCCCCCGGCGCGCACCCCATCGGGGACTGGCCGAGCACGGTGTGGGCGCTGCTCCAGGCCGTCAACCTCCTCGAACTGTCGGACGGCCTGGTCCCCGAGGACCAGCGCGCCCGCCTCCTCGACGTGGCCCAGGGCTACTGGCGCTGGCTCACCGAGGCGACCTTCTTCAACCCGCAGGAAGCCGGCAACCAGGCCATCGGCTGCATCGTCGGCGGCCTGATGCTGGCCAAGCAACTCCCTTCCGGACCAGGGGAGTCGGTCCGAGCCACGGCCCTGGAGCTGTACCGGTCGAAGATCCGCGCCCACCGCGTGTACGACCGGGGCGCCCTGCTGCCCCCCGAGCACGGCGGCGCCTACGACAACAACTACGGCCCGATCTCCCTCTCGTTCCTCGCCCAGGCCCACCGGGTCTCCGGCGAGGAGATGTTCGCCGAGGACGGCACGGCGCTGGCCCGCTACATCGACGCCCGCCTCACGGGCGGCGGCTTCGACAACGGGGGCCCGCGCTACAGCGAGCAGCACTCCGGCTTCGAATCCGTGCTGGGGCTGCGGTACTTCGGCGCGCGCATCGGCGCCGACATCGGACGCTACCGGGGCGACACCCGGTGGGGGCGCCACGCGGTCAAGCCGGACGGCGGGGTCGACGGGCACTTCGCGTGGATGCTGGTCTGGCAGATCCAGGACGACAGCGTCTGGCACCGCGAGCCGTCGGCCGAGCCCGCGCGGCATCAACTCCGCGCCGGGGCCGTGTCGGTGGCGTTCGACTCGAAGATGACGCCCTCGCTGGTCGAGGCGGCCGGCACGTACTACCTCCCGGCCGCTGTGAACCGCCAGCACGGCTTCGGGCCCGTCCTGGACGGGTTCCTGTTCACGCGCCCGATGGGCGAGGTCCGGGTCCGCGACCTCCAAGTGGACGGCCTCACCGCGAAGTCGGTGACCAAGCCGGTCGTCGGACGCGACCATGTCCTGCGCAGCGTGCGGTCCCTGTACGTCACCGACGGCACGTCCCTGTGGACGACCGTCGCCGTCGAACGCTTCGACGGGGAGCCCTACTTGCTGGCCGGCCTGCCGTACGCCGCCGACGACGCGGGACGCGTGCTGCGCACACCCTCGGCGTCCGGCGTCGCCTCGGCAGGGGAACTGCGCCTAACCCACCCGGCGGCCGAGGGCCCCGACCACTTCGACGCGCGGTCCGAACTCACCCAGGAACAGGCGGCGTTCGTCCTCGCCGCCGACCCGCGCGGGTACGGCAACCCCGACGAGGGCTGGCGCCACCTGGTCAGCTCGACGGCGCTGGAGGCGGGGCCCGTCGCGGACGCGCCCGACGACCTGCACGTGTTCGCCGTCCGGTACGGGGACCCGGCGCCGTTCACGGTGAGCGTCGCGTGGGCCGACGAGGGGCTCGTGATCCGCACGGACGCGTTCACGGCGGTCCTCGGAGGTCTCGACGCGGCGGCCGAACCGGAGTTGAGCCTCAGCCGCTGAGGCGTGGCAGCGCGTGGACAGGGAGCCTGGCGTCCTGGAGCCAGGTGATGCCGTCGGTCATGCGGGGGACGGTAGCGGGGTCCTCCTGCGGGCCAGCAGCAGTGCCGGTACCGCCGCGAGCAGGAACAGGAACCCTGTCATCCCGGCGTACAGCTGCACCCCCGTCGCCGTGCTCACCGGGGCGCCGTCGGCGGAGACTCCCGCGATCTCCGTGGCCTTGAGGATCTCGCCGCCGGCGAAGGTGAAGACGACCGAGCCGAGGGCGAGGACGACCGAGACCAACCCGGCGGCCGTGCCCTGCCGTTCGGGTGCTTCGAGGCTGGTGGCGAGGTTGTAGCCGGAGGCGCCGATCGCGCCGGCGGCGGCGCCGGCGAGGGTGCCGCAGGCGATGGCGAGGGGGAGCACGGAGACGCCGGCCAGCATGGCGAAGGTGGCCGCCGCGCCGAGGACGATGCCGCCGAGGAGGGGGAGGGCCGGGCCGTACCGTCCCGCCAGCCAACCGGCGAGTGTGCCGCCGGCCACGATGCCGAGGTTGGGCGCGGACAGCAGGACCGCGACCGCCTCTCCCTCGCCGAGGCCGTAGCCGAGTCCCAGGTCGGCGGGTACCTGGGCGACGATGCTCGTCAGTTGCAGCATGCTCCGGAAGGAGCCCGCCGCGAGGACCAGCGCGAGCAGCGTCAGCAGGATCGGACGGCTGAGCCCCCGCAGGTCGACGACGGGTTCCTCGGTCCGCAGCGCGAGCAGCACCCAGCCGGTCAGCGCGGCGATCCCACCCGCCAGCAGCGCGAGCATGCCCCCGGACAGCCGGCCCTGGTCGCCCCCGAGGCTGACGTACGCCAGCACCGCGCAGATCCCGCCGCCCAGCAGGAGCGCCCCCTTCAGGTCGACCCGGCCGGTGCCCCGGACCGGCGACTCGGGGATGAGGGTCCGTACGCACAGGGCGGCGACCGCCGCGAGCACCGCCGCCACGAAGAACACGCTGCGGTAGCCGAACACGTCGATGGCCGGCTGCATCACGTACGGCTCGACGATCCCGACGACCGACGAGCCGGACGTCACGAGCCCGATCAGGGCCATCGCCACCCGGGGCGTGCAGATCTGCCGCGCGAGGGCCACCGTGAGGAACACCGCCGCGAACGCGGCCCCTTGCAGGAAGCGCCCCGCCAGGAAGATCCAGAGGTTCGGCGCGACGAGGCAGACCAGCGCGCCCCCGCAGGCGAGGAGCAGCGTCGCGACGAGCATCTTGCGCTTGCCCAGGACGTCCGACGCCTTCGCGAGCAGCGGCGACCACAGGGCCCCGGCGAGCAGCGCGCTCACGTTCAGCCACGCGGCCTGGTCGGTGTCGAAGCGGTCGAGGAGCTGCGGCAGCACCATCATGGGCGAGCTGACGGCCAGGTCCGCGAGGACGTTGGCGAGGGTGAGGACGAGCGCCCACAGGACGAGGCGCCCGCTCCAGCGGTGCTCGCGCAGGACGGGGGCGGATTCTTCGAGGGTGCCGGTCACCGGGCGTTCCCCTCGGCGGCCCGGGACGAACCGGCGGCCCGCAGCGCCTCGTTCCGCGCGGCGATGGCCTCCCACGTCTCCGGCAGCATCCGCTCCCGCCCGCCGTGCACCCGCTCCTGCGCGGCGACGACGTACGGCCGCTGCCGCGCCTCGTACCGCGCGAGCCCGGCGTGCAGGTCCCCGGCCCGGAGTTCCTCGGCGAGGAACCGGGCCCCGGTGAGCGCGAGCGACGTGCCGCGCCCGGAGAGGAACGCCGGGCAGTACCCGGCGTCCCCGACCAGCACGACCCGCCCCCGGTGCCAGGACGGCATGCGGATCTGGCTCGCGGAGGTGAAGTAGAAGCCGGGGTCGGCGAGCGCCGCGTCGAGCAACTCCGGTATCCGCCACGACCGTTCCCCCGCGAAGGCGTCGACGAGCAGTTTCTTCTGCGCGTCCGGGTCGCGGTGGTCGTGCTCCAGCGGCGCCGACCGGAACTGGAACACGGCGACGGCCCCGCCCCCGTACCGGAAGACCCCCGCCATCCGGCCCGGCACGTTGTAGATCGCGTTCGGCCCGTCCGCGTGCGCCTCGCCCGGCAGCGCGGCGAGCGCGAAGTACACGCCCAGATGCCGCAGATGCTCCGCCTCGGGCCCGAACACCAGCTCCCGTACGCCGGAGTGCTGGCCGTCGGCGCCGACCACTAGGTCGTAGCGCCCGGTACGGCCCGAGGCGAACCGTACGCCGCCGTCCTCGGCCAGCGTCTCGACCGAGTCGCCGAAGCGGACGGTCGCCGTGCCGGGCAGGGCGTCGGCGAGGACGCGGACGAGGTCGCCGCGCAGGAGTTCGACGTCGTGGGCGGAGTCGTTGATCTCGGCGAGGGGGAGCGGGGCGATCGGCCGGCCCTCGCTGTCGACGAAGTGCGTGCGCTCGGACATGTCGATCCGGTGGCGCAGGACCGCCGGGAGCAGGCCCGCCCGGTCCACGGCGTCGAGCGCGTCGCCGCGGATGTCGATGGGGGTGCCGGTGAGGCGCAGGCGGTCGGCGTACTCGACGACGGAGACGTCGTGACCGCGCCTGCCTAACTCGAGTGCGCAGGCCAGACCGGCGATTCCGGCTCCGGAGACGAGGATCTTCACGTGGGTGCTCCCGGTGACTCAGATATTAAAGCGACAAGCTGTCGCTTTAATGGAGCGTACGTGCCGTCGGCTTGCACCGCAACGGAGTGCCTGGCGAGAATCGCCGTCCGAGCAGAGAACGTGAGGTGAGCGCGGTGACGGCCGACGGGACGACTGACCGGCCGGCCGCGCGGCGCCCCGGGGGGCGTACCGCGCGCGTGCGGGAGCGGATCCTCGCGGCGACCGTCGAACTCGTGGCCCGCGACGGCATCGCCGGGTTCCGGTACGAGGAGGTCGCCGAGACGGCCGGCGTGCACAAGGCGAGCGTCTACCGGAACTGGCCCGACCGTGAGGAACTGGTCGCCGAGGCGCTGCTCGCGTACGTCGAGGACCTGGCCACGGTCGCCGACACCGGCGACATCCACCGGGACCTGGCGGACTTCCTGGTCGCCCTCGCCGGGGTCCTGGACACCCCCTTCGGGCAGTCCCTGGAGAAGGCCCTCCAGCCTGCCCGGCAGGCCGTCGCCGTCCAGGCGCTGGCCAAGGTCCTCGACCAGCGCGTGGCCGCGATGCGGCGCCGGGTCGACGCCGCCGTGGAGCGCGGCGAACTCCCGCCGGTCGACAGCGGATTCCTCGGCGAGATGATCTCCGGCCCTGTCCATCTGATCGTCAACCGGGGCGTGCGCTCGTTCACCCGCGCGGACGCGGAACGCATCGTCGGCGTGGTCCTCGCGGGGCTCCGGGCCCTGGCGTAGAACGCCTGGGCAGTGGGCCGGGGCGGGCCCCGGGAATCCGTGCATTCGGTAGGGAACGGATGTACGGGAGTGAATCGTTGGAAGAGGTGCACCCAGGCAAGTTCAGCCTCCTCACAGGAAGACGGATCACTCTCGTATCCGTGAGAGAGGGGGAGAGGAAAGGAGCGTCCGCCGTGTGTCCGACCCAGGTCTCCACCGCCGTCGACGACGAGGCGCGCATCCGTGTGCTGATCGCCCGCTGGGCGCAGTCCGTGCACCGGGGCGACATCGACGGGGTGCTCGCCGGGCACGCCGAGGAGCTGTCGATGTTCAACGTCGCCCCGCCGTACGAGGGGATACGCTCGCGCGCCGCCTACCGCGTCATCTGGCCGCCCCTGTTCGCCTGGCAGGCGCTCGGCGCCCGCTTCGACATCGAGACGCTGGAGGTGACGGCCGGTACGGACGTCGCGTACGCGCACGCGCTGGTGCGCTGCGGGACGGAACGGGAGCTGGCCGAGCGCCCGGAGCTGCGGCTTCGGCTGACGTTCGGGCTGGTCAAGGAGCGGGGGGAGTGGGTGATCGCCCACGAGCACCATTCGTTCCCGCACGACTGAGCAGTCCGCCGCCCGGGGGAACCCGAGACGCCGGATCGCCGCGCGGAGGGTTACGTTGGCGGTACCCCCAGTGACAGTCGTCGGCCGTGGAGAGAAGGCAGCGCGCATGACTTCCGAGCCGTGTGCCGCGGTCGCCGTCCCCGCCCGGCGCCGGGTCCCCTGGCCCCTGCTGGGCTCGTTCGCGGTCCTGCTCGGCGTGGTCTGGCTGGCCCGCCGGCACTGGTCGGTGGTCTCCGACGGCGCCGGACGTCTCGTCGTCGCGGACCAGGGCTGGCTGCTGTGCGGCGCGTTCGCGACCGTGGGGACGTGGGGGTGCGCGGCCCTCGCCCAGCAGGGCGCCGTACCGCCGAGCCTGCCGCGCGGGAAGCTGGTCGCCGCGCAGTTCGCGGCGTCCGCCGCCAACCACCTCCTGCCCGCCGGGCTCGGCGCGAGCGCGGTCAACCTGCGGTTCCTGATGCGCTGCGGGCTGTCCGCGACGCGCTCCGCGACAGCGCTCGGCGTGAAGGCGACGGCTTCCGTGATCGCCCGCGTCACGCTGATCGCGATGCTCGCGCCGCTGGCTCCCGGTGTCCTGCGGGTCCCCGAGGCGCCGGCCGGTGTCCTCGTGGCCGTCGTCGCCGTGGTGCTGCTGCTTCCGGGGCTGCTGCTGTGGGCGCGGTGCCGCCGCGCGCTGTCCGCCGTCGTGGCCGACATCCGGGCCGTCCACGCGCGGCCCTGCCGGGCGGCGGCGCTGTGGGGCGGTTCCTTCGCGTTCGCCGTGCTGCACGCGTGCGTGCTGGTCGCCGTGACCCGGGCGATCGGGCTGTCGCTCTCGCCGGTCCATGTCGCGCTGCTGTACCTGGCCGCGAGCAGCGCCGCCGCGCTGCTGCCGACACCGGGCGGGATCGGGTCGCTGGACGCGGTGCTGGCGTTGTCGCTGGCCGCGACCGGGGCGCCTGCCGTCGCGGCGACCTCGGCGGTGCTCGGGTACCGCTTGCTGACGGTGTGGCTGCCGCTGGTGCCGGGGCTGGTCGTGCTGGTGGCGTTGATCAAGCGGCGGGCGCTGTAGGCCCTTGGCCGAGCCATGGTGAAGATCTGCCGCGGGCTTTACTGCACATGATGTGCAACTAGGAGAGCATGGCGGGTGCTGACTGTCTGCGACGAAAGGCACCACCCCCATGACGATGACCCGGCAGGAATGGACCCGCCTCGCCGGAATGGCCGCGTTCATCCTCGCCCTGCACGTCGTGGGCTGGTTCACGCTCGTCGCGATCGTCGCCCCGCACCACTACAGCATCGGCGAGAAGACCTTCGGCATCGGCATCGGCGTCACCGCCTACACCCTCGGCATGCGGCACGCCTTCGACGCCGACCACATCGCCGCGATCGACAACACGACCCGCAAGCTGATGAGCGAGGGCCGGCGCCCCCTCTCCGTCGGCTTCTGGTTCTCCCTCGGCCACTCCAGCGTCGTCTTCGCCCTCGCGCTGCTGCTCTCCTTCGGCGTCAAGACCCTCGCGGGGCCGCTGCGCGACGACGACTCCAGCCTCCACGACATCACCGGCCTGATCGGTACGGCCGTCTCCGGCACGTTCCTCTACGTCATCGCCATCCTCAACCTCGTCATCCTCGCCGGGATCTGGAAGGTGTTCCGGCGGATGCGCACGGGCGAGTTCGACGAAGCGGAACTGGAGGAGCACCTCAACAACCGGGGCTTCATGAACCGCCTCCTGGGCCGGGTCATGAACTCCATCACCGAGCCCTGGCAGATGTACCCGCTGGGCCTCCTCTTCGGCCTCGGCTTCGACACGGCCACCGAGGTCGCCCTCCTCGTCCTCGCCGGCTCCGGCGCGGCCTCGGGCCTGCCCTGGTACGCCATCCTCTGCCTCCCCGTCCTCTTCGCCGCCGGCATGTCCCTCCTCGACACCATCGACGGCTCCTTCATGAACTTCGCCTACGGCTGGGCCTTCTCACAGCCCGTCCGCAAGGTCTACTACAACCTCACCGTCACCGGCCTCTCCGTAGCCGTCGCCCTCCTCATCGGCACAGCCGAACTCCTGGGCCTGGCCGCGGAAAAACTCGACCTGCACGGCGCGTTCTGGGACTGGGTGTCCGCACTCGACCTCAACACCCTCGGATTCGTGGTGACGGGAATGTTCGTCGCGGCGTGGGCGATCGCGCTGATCGTGTGGAAGGTGGGACGGATCGAGGAGAAGTGGACGGTCCAACCCCGGACGGAGACGGCCGAGCCTCACACAGAGTCGGCCAACACGGTCTCCAGCACTCGCCTCTGAACCCCGTCCACATCAGGACTCGACAACCCGGCCAGCACCGCCAACGCCTTCCACAACGCCCACCCCCGAGCCCGCCGCCACACCTCGTCCGGCAACCCCACGGCCTCCCGGAACACCTCCCGCTCGACCCCCTCGAAGTACGTCCACGCGATCACGAGGTCACACGCCGGATCCCCCGTCCCGCACGTCCCGAAGTCGATGACGGCGGCCAACTTCCCGTCCCGGACAAGGAGGTTGCCGGCGGACGCGTCCCCGTGGAACCACACCGGCGTCGATCCCCACACCGACCCCATCGCCTCGCTCCACACCTCCCGGCACGCGCTCACGTCCACCGCGTCCGCCAACGTCACCAGCGACTCGGCGACTTGATCTCCGTACACACTCGGATGGCATCCCCGGTACCACGAATGCCGTCCCGCCACCGGCCCGTCCTCGGCGGGGACCTCGCGCAGGCGGTGCAGGAAATCACCGAGATCCCGGGCGAGTTGGACGCGGTCCACGGCGCCGGACTCGACCGTGTCCCCGGGGAGCCAGCGCCGTACGGACCACGAGAACGGATACGCCGATGCCGGGCGCCCCACGGCCACCGGCGCGGGTACCGGTGTCCTCAACTCCCTTGCCAGGAAAGGCAGCCAGCGGTCCTCCTTGGCGACCGCCGCGACGTACCCCTCCGCGCTGGGCAGCCGTACCGACAGTTCCTCGCCGAGGCGGAACGTCCGGTTGTCCCAGCCCTGCCGGGGCACCGGCCGCACGGGCAGGTCCGCCCACTCGGGGAACTGGTCGGCGATCAGGGCCTGTACGAGTCCGGCGTCGATGTCGGTCATGGCGGCAGTCTCCGTGAACACGGACACCGGTGTCGTCAGCTTTTCGTCAGGTCCTTGCGGTAGCGGGTGATCTGCTGGGCCGGGTCTCCTGTGCAGGTCCAGGGGGTCGGTGTCGCGTGGTGGCCCATGAGGTCGAGGAGGGTGCCGGCGATCTCCGGCTCGCCCGCTCGGCAGGCCGCGTGGGCGAGGTGGTTGAGGTCGCGGAGTTCGGCGGGGGAGACGGGGAGGTGTTCGGGGC
>NZ_LIRL01000325.1 GCF_001419795.1 Streptomyces niveiscabiei | reverse complement strand
CCCGAGTTCCCGGAGCGGAGCGAGGGCGCGGAGCGAACGGGGCAGAGCGGTGCGGGGCGCAGGGCGGGGGGCACAGGGCAGCGGCGCAGGGCCGGGCTGCCCTGTCGACGCACAAGAGCCCGCTGCGGGCCACCCCGACAGACCGAGGCTCGCACCCCCGAGTTCCCGGAGCGGAGCAAGCGGCGCGGAGCGAGCGGCGCGGGGTCGGGCTGTGGGCTCATGAGAGCGGTCCCGTGACCTGCTCGACGGTGTCGACGACGGTGCCGGAGGTGATCAGGGCGACGGTGTCCTCGATCTCCGGCGCCAGGTAGCGGTCGGGGCCGGGGCCGGGGATGCCGCGTTCCCTCAGGAGCGCTGCGACCGCCGCCGTCGCGGGGGACGGGGTCAGCGGGGCGCGGAGGTGCAGGGCGCGGGCGGCGGTGAGGATTTCGACGGCGACGACCCGGGTGAGGCCGTCGACGGCGCGGCGCAGTGTGCGGGCGGCGCCCCAGCCCGTCGGGACGTGGCCCTCGGGCACCGCGCCGGGCGGGATGGAGTCGGTGGACGCGGGTACCGTGATCCGCTTCAGCTCGGAGACGATCGCCGCCTGCGTGTACTGGGCGATCATGGAGCCGCTGTCGACGCCGGGCGGGCCGCCGGCGCGGGCGACGTCCAGGAGCCGGTCGGTGCGGCGTTCGCTGATCGAGGCGGCGTCCGCGACGGCAAGGGCGAGGAGGTCGAGGACGTGCCCGACGGGCGCGCCGTCGGAGCGGGCCCGCCCGTCGTCCGGGGCGGCCGGGCTGTCGACGGCGGCGGCGAGTTCCCGGCCGGCGACGGCTGCGGCGTGGTCGACGGTGTCGCGGACCGCGCCGTGCACCTGTGGGGTGCGGCGCAGCGAGTAGGCGTCCTGGGCGCAGGGGCAGCCCGGGTCGGGGTCCCGGTGGGAAGCGAGGACACCGGAGCCGGCGAGGAGGGCGACGAGGTTGGCGCCCGCGCGGGCCTCGCCCGAGTGGGGGCGTAAGGAGAGCGGTTCGGGGGCGAAGGCCCGGTCGGTGCGCAGGAGCGCCTCGACGGACATGGCGGCGGCGATGTCCATCGTCTTCAGCAGGCGGTTCAGGTCGGTGAGGGCGAGGACCAGGTGGGCGAGCATCCCCTCGACGCCGTAGAGGAGGGACACGCCTTCTTTCTCGCGCAGGTCGACCGGGGTGAGTCCGGCGGCGGCCAGCGCGTCGGCGGCCGGCATCAGGATGCCGGAGGCGTCGCGGACCTCGCCCTCGCCCATCAGGGCCGACGCACACGGGGCGAGGCCCCCGGAGAAGCCCAGGGAGCCGTACTCCCGGACCACCGGGGTGATACCGGCCGACAGGAGGGCGGCGAGGAGTCCGGCGGTGGCGGGGCGGATGCCGGTGTGGCCGCTGGCGAGCGTGGACAGACGCAGCAGCATCGTGCCGCGGACGACCTCCCGCTCGACCTCGGGGCCACTGCCCTCCGCGTGCGGGCGGACCGGCGACCGCTGAAGCCGGGCGGGCGGGACGCGTTCGGTGGCGAAGCCACCGGAACCGATGAAGCCGCCGGAACCGATGAGGCCGCCTGAGCCGGTGAGGTCGCCGTACACCGCGTCCGGTCGCGCTGCGGGCTCCTCGGCCCGGGCGCGGCCCTTCTCCAGCGCCGACAGGGCGTCGTCGCCGAGGCGGACGCCCGCGCCCTCGCGGGCCACGGCGACGACGTCCGCGAAGGAGACCGGCCCGGTTCCGACGGTCACGGTCCTCATCGGGCCACCGCCGGCTCCGGTCGGGGCTGCGCCCCTTCAGGGTGTCCGTTCACGGCGTTCCTTCCTGTCGAACCGCCGGTGAGGAGGGCCGCGCGGGCCGGGTGCCTCGGAGAACTCGTCACCGGCTGCCCTCAGCAAAGACCTTGAACATTCAGCGGTCACGCCGTCGTGCCGCACTGTGGCACGGCGATGGCGGAGCGTGGGCACGTACGCGGCGGTTGCGCCGAAAAGTCCGGTGCGCTCCCGGCGGACAGTGCACCAGCAGTCGCCGGCCGGGGAGTGCAGGTCCAGGGCGATGCCCACGATCACGTCCTCCCGGCCTCCGACCGGTGTTCCGCCGGGCAGCACACAGGATGCTCTCGCCGTCGGCCCGGGGGGCGGGGCGTGTCTACAGTGGTCGGGTGTCCTCAGAGAACGCCATGGTGGCCCACAACATCCGGCTGCTCAGGGAGCGCCGCGGCCTCTCCCTGGCCGAGCTGGCGCGGCGGGCCGGGCTGGCGAAGCAGACGCTGTCGCGGCTGGAGCAGGGGTCGGGCAACCCGACGGTGGACACGCTGTTCGCGATCGCGGCGGCCCTGCGGGTGCCGGTGGCCCGGCTGGTGGCGGACCGGCAGCCGTCGGTCACCGTGCAGCGGGGCGACGAGGTGGTGTGGGAGTGCGGCGCCGGCTTCGAGTCGCGGGCGCTCGGCCTGGTGTACGGCTCGGGGGTCGTCGAGAACTATCTGCTGCGGGTCGGGCAGCGCGCGGGCGGGGCGTCGGAGGCGCACCCGGTGGGCACGCTGGAGCACCTGTACGTGGTGAGCGGCCGGGTCCGGGTGGGCCCGGCGGAGAGCCCGGTGGAACTGTCGGCGGGCGACTCCGTCCGCTACCCCGGCGACCGGCCGCACGTGTACGAGTCGCTGGACGGCGAGAGCGTCGTCCACGTCGTGGTGAGCGTGCCGTACGGCGGCGCCGAAGGAAACGGTCTTGCCCCCAGGTCTGCCCTCCGGGGCCTGGACCAGGGCTGACGGCGCCCGGTACGACGGAGGGGCCCTTGTCTGAACGCTGGACGGAGACACCCATGCACGCCCACGAGCGGCCGGACCGCAAGCCCGCCAAGGCCCCGCGAGCGGACCGGAAACCGGGCGTCGAGGCGGCGGACCCGCGGGCGCGGCTGCTGACGGCGACCGTGCTGGGCGCGTTGCAGCGCAGCGTCGGCAACGCGGTGGTGAGCCGGATGGTGTCCGGCGAAGCGGAGGCCGGGGAGGCCGCGGTGCAGCGGTCGACGGCGCACGACGTGCTGCGCTCGTCCGGCAAGCCCCTCGACGAGCCGGTACGCGCCGAGATGGAGTCCCGTCTCGGCCACGACTTCTCCGACGTGCGCCTGCACACGGGCCAGGCCGCGCAGCGCTCGGCGGCCGAACTCGGCGCGCGGGCCTGGACGTCGGGCAGCCATGTCGTCATCGGCAAGGGCGGCGGGGACCCGCACACGCTGGCGCACGAGCTGACGCACGTCGTGCAGCAGCGGCAGGGGCCGGTGTCGGGCACGGACAACGGGTCGGGGCTGTCGGTCTCCGACCCTTCGGACCGGTTCGAGCGGGAGGCCGAGGCGACGGCGAGGCGGGTGATGTCCCGTCCGGTGGGTGAGGCGGCTGCGGCGCAGACCGCGCCCGCGCATCACGGGCACGCCCACGGGGCGTCCGTGCAGCGCATGGAAGGGTTCGAGGCTGAGGTCGACAAGCGGGTGCGGGACCGGTCCGGGGCGAAGCTGCCCGGTGACACGAACCTCGCGACCGGTGCCGAGGGCGCCTTCACGGTCGTCTCCGACAGCAGGCAGCTGGCCGACCGGTCCGGGGCGTACTCCAACATCGAGTTCGTCTCCGGTGCCGTCCAGGTGGTGGGGACGAAGAAGGACGCCGGTCCCGACGAACTCGACCGGATCGTCGACGAGATGCAGCGCGTCCGCGACGACTTCTACAGCGCGGTCGACGGGACGCAGCTGGCGGACGCCACCGTGGGCCTCCAGCTCCTGCCGGACTCCGAGGGCGTGACGCTCAGCGGCGAGGGGTACGTCGAGACGGCCGGCCGGGAGGGCCAGGGCGACGGGCTGTACGTGCAGTACACGATCGGCGTGCCGCTGGCCGGGATCCCGCTGGTGTTCGACCACTACCGGGAAGAGGCCCCGGACATCGCGGACGCGCCCCTGCCGCGCGCCCTGTTCCGGCTGAACCAGGCCAAGCCGTTCGCCCAGGCCGAGCTGGCGAAGTTCGACAGCTCGGCGGCGGGCAAGAAGCGCGGTCGCAACGAGTCCGAGACGGACTCCCTGAACGGTTTCCTCCAGCTCTACTTCACCCAGGTCGCCGCGATGGCCGACTACGTGGCGCAGCCGCAGGACCGGGGCCAGATCAAGAACCAGACGATCTTCCTGTCCCGCTCCAACCTCACCGACACCTACCGGCTGCTCCCCAAGGACGTGCAGAGCTATCTGCGCGCCAACAACGAGGCCATCGTCAGCCGGCTCGCCGACTTCCAGGAGAAGACGCAGACGGAGGGCGAGTCCCTGTCCTTCTTCGACGAGAGCACCCGGCAGCTGAACGGGCTGGCGCCGGTCACCCTGGAGACCTACGCGAAGTCGGCGCTGACGGGCAGGCCGAAGGTGTCGCAGCAGCAGGTGTTCGGCGGGATGAACGAGATCGCCCCGCACGACGTCGAGGGCACCAAGGTGATCCCGATGGAGATCCGCGCGATCGGCAACTACTTCAAGACCTGGAACGAGCTCAAGGCCGAGCTCCGCAAGATCGCGGGCTGGGCGCAGGAGGGCTTCGAGCTGGACCAGGAACTCGGCGGCTCGGGGGCCAGCAAGAGCAGGCGCTGACGGCGCCGCGTCACGCGGCGGGCCGTGCGCTGAGGACGCGGCCCGCCGCGTACGCCACCCTCCGCAGCGCGGGTGCGTAGCGGGCGGGGTCGAAGCGGTGGTCGGCGCCGGCCACGGACAGCGCGGCGACCGGCCGGCCGTCGGGTCCCATGACGGGGACGGCGACGCAGGTCAGGCCGAGGGCGACCTCCTGGCGGTCGTAGGCGATGCCCTCGCGCCGGATGCGGCCGAGGTCGGCGCGCAGGCGGTCGGGGTCGGTGAGGGTGTACTCGGTGCGGGCGGGGAGGCCGGCCGCGACGGCGGCCTCGGCGGCGTCGTGGTCGAAGGCGAGGAGGGCCTTGCCGACGCCGGTGCAGTAGGCGGGCAGGCGGGCGCCGATGCGGGAGGGGAAGCGGGTGGCGCGGTGGCCGTGGATCTTGTTGAGGTACACGATCTCGGTGCCGCGCAGGACCGCGAGGTGAACGGTTTCGTGGGTGAGTTCGTACAGTTCGGCGAGGTAGGGCAGGAGCCGTTCCTGGAGGAGGCGGGGGGTCGGGCCGTAGACGCGGTTGCCCATGTCGTAGAGCTGGGTGCCGAGCCGGTAGTTGCTGCCGACCCGCTCCACGAGTTCGTTGCGCTGGAGGATGCCGAGCAGCCGGAAGGCGGTGGATTTGGTGAGGCGGGCCCGGCGGGCCAGTTCGCTCACCCCGATGTCCCCGTCCTCCTCGGCGAGGGACTTGAGGAGGACCAGCGCCTTGTCGACCGCGGTCCGCTGCTCGGGCGCGGGCGCGGGATGGTCTGCGAAGGGCGGCACAGGCATGGGGGACTCCAGGGGAAGAAGCACCTGACGACCATTGAAGTGGACGCCTGTCCAACCTATGAGACACACGCGGCGGTTGTAAACGACTTGTGCGCAGGCCCGCAATCCCGGTCCCGGGCAGGGCGGTTCCGCCCGTTCGGGCGGGCATCCGGGTGGCGGTGCCGCGGGTTCGGCGTCAA
This sequence comes from Streptomyces niveiscabiei, assembly GCF_001419795.1. Classification (GTDB taxonomy): domain Bacteria; phylum Actinomycetota; class Actinomycetes; order Streptomycetales; family Streptomycetaceae; genus Streptomyces; species Streptomyces niveiscabiei. The sequence goes on along the minus strand of NZ_LIRL01000325.1, from coordinate 9,788 downwards.
GGTGGGGAGCCCCGCCCCGGTGCGTCGTCGCATCACCCCGACTGGAGGACGCGATGAGTATCGCGATGCACGCCGTCGCCCTCGTGCTGCGGCTCACCGCCAAGCCCGGCTCGTCGACCGCCGCGCGGGCGCGGGCCAGGATGCGCAAGCCCAAAGGCAGCGGCCGGCCACCGGCCGCCCTGTGCCGGCGCCATGACGTGTCCGTACGGCGGGTGTCCGGGTTCGACTGCTGGACCGTCCGCCCGCGCGGCGACGCGGCCACCCGCGGTGCGGTGTACGTGCACGGCGGGGCGTACACCAGCGAGATCGCCAGACAGCACTGGGCTCTGATCGGGTCCCTGGCCGACCGCGGCGTCCGGGTCGAGGTGCCGCTCTACGGCCTGGCCCCGCAGCACACCTACCGCGAGGCGTATCCGCTGGTGATCGAGGTGTACCGGCAGCTCCTGGAGCGGCTGCCCGCCGGGGCGGTGACCCTCGCCGGCGACTCGGCGGGCGCCGGTCTCGCGCTCGGCGTCGCCGGGCAGCTCGCGGCGGCGGCCCTGCCGCAGCCTCGCCGGATCATCCTGGTCTCGCCCTGGCTCGACCTCACGCTCAGCGGGCCCGAGGTGCGGGCCGTCGCACGGCGCGACCCGTGGCTCACGCCGGCCGGCCTGGTCGAGATCGGCCGTGTCTGGGCGGGCGGTGACGATCCGTCCGACCCCCGTCTGAGCCCGCTCAACGGGCCGCTGACCGGTCTCGCGCCGGTCACGGTGTTCATCGGCACCCGTGACGTCTTCTACCCCGGCGTGCGGCGCCTGCGGGAGCGCGCCGCCGCCGAGGGGGTACCGCTCGACGTGACGGTCTGCGCCGGAGCCGTGCACGTCTACCCCCTGACCCCGACCCCCGAAGGCCGGGCCGCGGCCACCCGCATCGTCGAGGACGTCTCCCGGTGACGGCTGTGTCCGGCCGGGGGTTGAGGGGAGTCGACGTGGGTTCTGCGGATTCGGGGTGCGCGGGGCGGGGGATGCCATAGAGTGCGGCCACTGTTTTCGGGGATGACGGGGGAACCCCATGCCGGTGTCTCGATGGCGAGTTGCGGGCGGGCCCAGGTCGGGCCGTCTGATGATGCTGGTGGTGCTGGTCGTCGTGGGCGGCCCGTGGATGCGGGATCCCCTCGACGACTACTACGTCGAGCACTACCGCGAGGGCGGCTTCCCGAGGTGGCTCGCCGTCGCGGGGTACGCGCCGTCGTGGCAGTACGACCCGGACGACATGGGCGGCATGGGCTACCTGGTCAGCAACAACCTGCTGACCCTGCTGATGTTCGCGGGCATCCTGCTGCTCCCGGCGCGGCTGCCGGCCCGTCTGCCGGGCTGGCTGCGCTGCCTCGTCGGCAGTGTCCTGGCGGCGGAGTTGATGTACCTGGCCCTGTGGCTGGTCCCCGAACTGTTCTACACGGACCCCTCGGGCATCAGGTTCGACGAGACGGTGCTGAGGAACTTCGCCCGCTCGGGGCTCATCTTCGGCCTCGCCGCGGGCATCCTGCTCGCACTGCTGACCAAGGGGTCGCCAGGAACGCGTACGACCGTGTCCGCCAGGAGGGTGAGGGCGTTGTCGAGTCCGAGGAGCAGACAGGGGGCCGGAGTGAGGAACGCCGTACCGATGAGCATGCCGCTGGGGCGCACGAAGGGTGATGTCACCCGGTACCTGTGCGCGGCGGCCTACACGGACGAGAACTTCGCCCGCCGGGTGGTGGACGAGGTCCTCGCGGACGAGGCGAGCTCGATCGCGCCGTCGCCGGACGTGGACCTGGTCGCGGTGACGCTGCACTGCCTGCACGCCGAGAAGCTGCGGCACGCGCGTGACCTGCGGCTGTCCGTGGCGTTCGGGGCCGTCGCGCTGGTCGCGCCGCTGTGGCTGATCCCGGCCGGGCTGTATCTGGGGATCGTGCAGCGTCCGGTGCAGCCGAGTCTGTCGACGCGCGGGCGGCACCATCCCGACAGCAAGGTGCTGTGGGGGGCGGCGGTCTCGGCGGGGATCATCGCGCTGGTCGCGCTCTACTTCGCCGTCCTGCTGTCCTCGGCGCCGCTGCCGGGGTTCCTCGCCTGGCTGCTGGGCGCGTACGGGGGCGGTGTCCCGGCCGCGCTGGTGTCGTTCGGGGCGGTGGCGTCGGCGTACGCGCTGGTCGTGCGGCACGAGACGGAGATCGACCGGCTGCTGCGCTCGACGATGACGCGTGAGCGGTTCGGCAGCGCGCCGCCGCCCGCGCCGCCCCGCAAGGACTGGATCACGCGGCGGATCGCGGCGATCGGCGAGGCGCAGAACGGGAACGTGACGATCTACAGCGGGTACGCGCCCTGGATGGGGTACGCGGCGACGGTCTCCAAGTACCCGCTGACCGTGCCGCTGCTGCCCGCCGACGACCCGACGGGCACGGGGCGTCCACTGGAGACGACGCCGTTCACGGTGACCGAGCTGATCGCCCATGTCCGCCGCCGGATCCAGGCGACCGCCGGTGAGGAGGCGCTCGGTTCGCTGACGATCGAGGACCGGGTCTTCGTCAACGGGACGACGCTGACGGACGACGAGCGGTTCATGCGGGCCGACACGCTGGTGCCGGTGACGCGGTTGTCGCCGGAGGCGGTCGAGCAGATCATGCTGCGGCCCACCGGGCACGTCCGGCACTACCTCGCCGTCCATGTGCCGCTGTGGGGCGGGGACGTCGTACCGAGTGTGCTGCTGCACTTCTCGACGGCCAGCCAGACGCTCCAGCTGCACATCGACAACCACGTGATGAGCCCGGTGTTCGCCTCCTACCACGCGGTGGACCGGCTGCGCGGCCCCGGGCTCGGGGCGGACGCGCGGCGCGGGGTGCTGGTGAACGCCATCGGCCGCACAGGCGGCGCCCTGCTCGCGGCGCCCTTCCGGGCCCGGCACCACGCGCAGTTCGACAAGCTGCACGCGCGGCGCATGGACGACGAGCTGAAGGCGATGGAGCAGGACCCCGGGTACGACTACGGGGCGCGGATCAGCGTGCGGGAGATGGCGCTCGACCCGCAGTACCAGAACTACTTCCAGGTCCTGGACGCGGAGCGGGTCACCGCCCTGATCCAGCGTCACACGTTCGCGGCGATCCGGGAGTTCCTCGACGCGCACGGCTACGACACGACCGACTTCCGGGCGCAGCAGCAGACCATCCTCAACCAGGGGGTCATCCAGCAGGGCGGGACGAGCTTCGTCGGCAACCAGGCGATCGGCCCGAACGCGACGGCGCTCCAGGGCATCCCGAAGCAGCAGCCGGGCGGCGCGGCGGCGCCGAGTCCGGCGGGCGGCGCGGCCAAGTAGAGGGGGCAGCATGAGTGACGAAGGCCGTCAGGGCCCGGTGATCAACCAGGGTGTCGTCCAGTACGGCGGCACGAGCAACGTCGGCAACCAGGCGATCGGGCCGGGCGCGACGGCGTACTCGGGCGCGGTGTCCTTCCAGTCCTTCGACGCGGGGCGTACGGCGGAACTCCTCGCCCGCGTCGAGGAGTTGCTGGCGCTGCACCGGGAGCGGCTCGCCGACCCGGAGGGCACGAGCCGGGAACTGGGGAGGCTGCGCGAGGAGTTGGCGGAGCCGGAGCCGGAACCCGGTGTGGTGCGGCGGGCGCTGACCCGGCTGAACGACTTCGTGCAGCCGGTGACGCCGCTGGTCGTGGCGGTCGGGGAGCTGGCGCGGTCGATGCAGGGGCTCCCCGGGTTCTGAACCCGGCCTGTTTTTTACGGTTCCGGTCGATCCGTTGCGGTTTCTTTGCCGTAGCGGGAGAACAATCAAGCCTTCCCTTTGTCTTGATCTCTATGAGACGATCTCGGCGCCTTCGGGGGAAGGCAGGGGGACGGCGTGCTCGACCGGCACGCCAGGGGGACTCAGCTCTCTTCATCCGCAGCAGCGCCCGGCGACCACCGGGCGGTGCCCGCTTCTCCTGGGCATGACATGTACCTGGAAGAAGTGGCTGATCTGTGCTGAGAACTTTCCGAAGAGACCCGCGCGCCAGACGCGCGGCCCTGACCCGGGGCGTGGCCGCGACCGCGCTGACCACCTCGGCCGCCCTGCTGACGGGCCTGGTGTCCGTCGTCCCGGCGCACGCCGACGAACCCGGCGACAACCCCACCGACCCCTTCCTGCGCACGCTGCGCATCAGCCTGGGCGCCCAGGCCCGCCAGGACCGCTGCCAGGTCGGCCAGGCCGCCCACTACGGCGGCCCGGAGATGAAGACCGTCGCCAACACCGCGCTGTCCGGCACGGAGGCGGACGTCGCGGCGGCGTGGAAGGACTGGTGGTACGGCACCGGCCCGCTCGGCGAGGCGCAGAAGCGCGACCAGGCGGCGCAGGACACGCGGTCGACCGCGTTCCGCACCCGCCAGGAGAAGCTGAACGAGACCAACAAGCCGTACGCGGCGGTCAACTCCCAGGGCGGACGCGACTACCACGCCCCGGAGTTCGGCGCGGACATCCTCGCCTTCGCGAAGGCGGAGCGGGAGTTCGCGTACAAGGTCAGCGGCGATCCGACGCCGAAGGCCGGCAAGGCGGCGCTGGACAAGGCGAAGGAGGTCCTGGCGGCCTTCGACACCACCGGGGACACCTGGGCGACGAACTACAAGCCGTTCGCCGAGGACGCCCTGTTCGGGATCGGCGGCGGTCCGGTCACCGGGTCGGCCAACGACATCGCGAGCGTGCTGCGGTTCGGCGGCTTCGCGACGAAGGCCCCCGAGCCGGGCTCGATGGAGGAGCGCGGCGAGGTCGAGGTCCTCAAGGCGGCCTGGGCGAGCTGTGACAGCGCCAACCCGATCGACCACTACCGGGTGCTGAGCGGTGCCGTCCTCCAGGCGCACGCCGAGTGGGAGGCCGAGTACGCCTCGCAGGCCACGCAGCGCAAGGACATCGTGGCCGCCGAGACGGCCGCCTCCAAGGAGGTCCGGGTCGCCACGGAGGCGATGACCGAGGCGATCCGGCAGGCGTGGCAGGCCGACCAGATCCTGTACTTCCAGAAGTACTGGGCGGCCAACCCCAACAGCATCCTGAAGCCGAAGCCGGCCGTGTTCACGAAGGCCGCGGCCGACCTGGCGGCGGCGAAGGCGGCGGCCGCGACCCAGGTGCCGATCGCGGACAAGGCCGTCGCCGCGGCGAAGGCCGCCTCCGAGAAGGCGACCGCGGCGCAGACGTCGGCGTGGACGGTCGCGGACACCAACAAGACGCCGCGCGGCCGGGGCCTGATGTACGCGCAGCGGTCGGTGCAGGTCGCGAAGGCGTCGTACGCGGCTGCCCAGGCGGCGGCGAAGACGGCGCTGACCGCGTCGAACGCGGCGAAGGCGACGGCGGCCGACAGCCAGGCGCTGCTGGCGCTCGCCAAGACCCAGTCGCACGCCCTCCAGACGGAGTTCCGCAAGGCGGCGGCGCTGGAGGCGGCGGCGCAGGCGAAGGCGGCGGCGGAGGCGGCCGACAAGCAGGCCAAGGAGGCCGCCGCCAACGCGACGAAGGCGAAGAACGCGCAGGCCACGGCCGAGGCGGCGGAGAAGACCGCGCAGGCCGGTGCCGCCGAGGCGAAGCGGCAGCGCGGGATCGCCGAGCGGGAGAAGGCGAACGCGGTCGCGGCGCGGGCCGACGCGGCGCACGAGCGCGGCAAGGCCGCCGACGCCGAGCGGCGGGCGAGCGCCGAACGGGACGCGGCCGGTGTGGCACGCGGCGCGGCGGAGACGGCCGGTACGACAGCCGCGCAGAAGCGCGCGGAGGCCGAAGAGGCCGAGGCCGAGGCGTACTTGGCCCGTGACCTGGCGGCCGAGGCCGAGCGGGAGGAGAAGGCGACCGAGTCGCGGGCGCGGGCCCTGGAAGCGGCTGCCGCAGCCGCGGTGGGCACGTCCGCCGCCGGTGAGGCGCGCGAGGCGGCGACGGAGGCGCGCGGCGCCGCCGACGACGCCACGGCCGCCGCGGGCCGGGCCCGGTCCGCCGCGAACGACGCGTCGACGGCGGCGGTGAACGCGCGTGCCGCCGCGACCCGCGCCCAGGGTGCCGCGTCGCGCTCCCGCGCCGCGGCGGACGCGGCCTGGTCGGCGTACACCACCACGCACGCCGCCGCTGCCACCGCCCACGCGGCGGCGGCCGACGCGATCGACGCGGCGGCAGCGGCCAACCGCAACGCCCGCAGCGCCGAGGCCGAGGCGAAGAAGGCGCAGGCCGCGGCCATCAAGGCCCGCAAGGAGGCCACCGCCGCGCAGGCGGAGGCCCTCAAGACCGCCGCGTGGGCCGTGAAGACGGCCGGGTTCGCGATGGCGACCAGCCAGGCGGCGACGGCGGCCCGGGACGCGGCGAACGCCGTCACCAAGGCGGCCGACACCGCGATCTCGCTGGGCGCGCCCTACCAGGAGAGCGACGTCTCCGCCGCGTTCGCGGTGCTCATCGGGCAGACCTCCAAGACGCTCGCCGAGCAGCAGGCGTCGGCGGCGAAGGCCAAGGCCGACGAGGCGAACAAGGCCGCAGCGACCGCGAAGGCCCTCGCCGACAAGGCGGCCGGCGACGCGAAGATCGCCGCGCAGGCCGCGGCCAACGCGGCCTCCGACGCCGCGAAGGCCCTGGTGTCGGTGGCGGCGGCCCGCGCCTCGGCCGCCGAGGCGGACAAGGCGGCAGCCGCCGCGAAGAAGGCCGACGCGAACGCCCAGCGGTACGACGAGCAGGCCGGCGTGGACGCCGTCTACGCCGGGTACGCCGCGACCGACGCCGAGTCCGAGGCCGCTGCCGCCGACCGGGACGCCACGGACGCCGAGCGCGACGCGGCCAGTGCCCGTTCGTCGGCGACGGCCGCCGAGTCGGACGCGGCCAGCGCCCGGTCCACCGCGACGAAGGCCGAGTCGGACGCCACCGCCGCCGAGACCGCCGCGAAGAACGCGGACGGCGCCGCCAAGGACGCCGACGCCAGCGCGGACCGCGCCGAGGCCGCCGAGCGCAAGCGGCTCGAAGAGCAGCGCAAGGCCGCGATGGAGGCCGGTGACACCGGCACCGACGGCCCCAAGGAGGCGGGGCTCAGCGCCGACGACGAGGCGATCCTGCTGGCCCAGTGCGGTCAGAAGTGCGTCGACGAGTACCGGGAGGCGCTGGCCGCCGTCAACAAGTCGATCATCGACTGGGTCGTGGAGAACGGCGGTCAGATCCTCCTCGAAGTGCTCGGCGTGGAGAACGTCAAGCGGTGCTTCGGGCAGGGCGACATCGAGAGCTGCCTGTGGTCGCTGGTCGACGTGGGCAGCCTGATCCTGGTCGCCGGGAAGCTGCCGGCGGTCGGCAAGGCGATCGTGCGGGTCGTCAGCGGCGTCACGAAGTTCTTCGAGAGCGCGCAGCGGGGCCGCAAGTCCCTGAAGATCCTCAAGTCGATCATCGAGAAGGCCCGCAAGGGCGAGGAGCTCGGCGAATGCGTCCTGGACGCGGCCGAGCTGTTCCCCGGGGTCGCCGCGCGCACCACGTTCTCGGCGAAGGCCGCCGGGGGCAAGAAGCGGTTCTGCGGGATCAAGCACATCTCGCCGGTCAGCCGCGACTGGTGCACCAAGAAGGGCGCGCACGTCAACCTCCTGAACGGCGCCGAGGTCGGGCTCCAGACCACGCACGAGCCCGGCGGTCTGATGGCGGTCGCGCTGCGCATGAAGGACGACAAGGTGCCGACCGACGCGGAGATGAAGGCGACCATCCAGGCCCTCATCGACGACGACATGCTCCGTGAGGACCTGATCTCCAAGTCCCGCGAGGCGATGACGATCTTCAACCAGGACGCCAACAACCAGCGCTACAACGACAACCTGCCGCCCGGCGGGAAGCGCAAGCCGCTCAAGTTCGGCTGCGCGACCAACTTCGCGCCGAAGCTGAAGCGGCTCATCGACGCGCTGAACATCATCACCGAGCAGAAGGCGGGCCGCCGCTGACGCTCCCCGCGAGAGGGCCGCTTCCTACGGGGGCGGCCCTTTTCGGGATTCTCCGGACCGCCCGCACGGCTGCGGTCTACGGTACGAGCACGAGGCGTTGCCCACCGTGACCGTCCGAGGAGGCTTCCGTGCCCGCGCCCTGTGATCCCGCGTACGCACCCGTCGGCGATGTGAGCACCGCGCTCATGATGATCGACTCCCGGCTCAAGACGCTGTACTCGGGGCGGACCACCACGGACCCCGAGCAGCAGAAGATGATCGACCAGTACACGGACTCCATGACCCCCCAGGGGGCGCGCGACATCCTCGACGGGGCCTGCACACTCATCTACGTCTACATGAAGTGGCTGCGGCTCGCGCACGCGGAACACGACCGGGACGTCATCGAGTACGTCGTACCCAGCCTCGTCGCCACCCTGCGGCAGATGACCGTCAACGTCCGCCCCGAGGCCATCCCCACCATGGTCGGCCTCGTCGTCTCCTCCGCCATGGAACTCAGCCCCAGCCTGTGGCGCCAGCAGTACGGCGAGTGGACCGAGGCGGAGATGGTGGCCCTGGAGGCGACGGCCACGCTCCTCGCCGAGCACATCAACCGGGTGACCGACGACCATGACTTCGCGACCCGGCTGATCACGGACGCGTTGTCGCGGGCGGAGGAGGACGATTAGCAGGCGTGCTCGACGTCCTTCGCGATCACGCTGTGCAGGGTCGCGGCGTCCGGTGTGGTGGGGTCGGAGACGGCGAAGGTGTAGTCCACGTTCTTGGGGTACTCCCCTACGACGACGGTGAGTTGAGTCGTGACGGTGGATGGCTCCCCCAGCTCCCACTCCACCCCGGCCGCCGCGAACAGCTCCTTCAGCTCCCCGAACGTGACCTCCGACGCGAGGGTCACCACCTCCCCCGGCCGCCCGGTGGGCACCTCCACGGTCCCGGTCCATGTACTCAGGGCGACCTGGAAGATCTCACGGCAGCCGCAGACTTCGAGACGTACGTCGCCGTAGGCGAAGGTCCGAGGCCACGTCCCCTCCGGGTTGGGGAAGTAGTCGGCCTCCACCGGCGCTCCGAGCACCTCGGTGACGGCGTCCAGTCCGGCTCCCGGTCTCAGGACGCCGACGCCGCCCGTCGTCGCGTAGTCCATCAGCACGTCTCTCATGTCCATGCCGGAAATGATCTCAGGCTTCCCGGAGGGCGTGGCGGAGTCGGTGGAGGCCACGCCGGGTGTGGCTCTTGACCGTGCCGAGGGGCCAGCCCGTGCGTTCGGCGATCTGGGGGTGGGTGAGGTCCTCGTAGTAGGCGAGGGTCAGTACCCGGCGTTGGGGAGGGGAGAGCCGGGCGAGTGCGGCGTGGATCAGGACCCGGTCGAGGACCACCTCGGGGCCCGGGGCATCGGTGGGCGTGGCGCGCAGTTCGCTGCGGCGGGCGCGGGCCGCGAGCGCGTCGGCGATGCGGTGGCGGGTGATGCCCATGATCCAGCCGGGGAAGGTGCCGAGGTGGGGGCGGTAGCCGTGGCGGCCCCGCCATACGCCGAGGAAGACCAACTGGGTGACGTCCTCGGCCTCCTCCGGGTCGCCGAGGCAGCGGCGGGCCGTGGTGCGCACCAGCGCCGACCAGCGGTCGTAGGCGACGGCGAGGCACGACTCGTCGCCCTGGACGACGCCTCGCGCGAGTTCGTCGTCCGGCATCGGGGTGGGGTCCATGGCGTCATCGTGCGGAGGCGCCGGGGCCCCCTCAACTCGCGTCGATAATGCGTCGTTTCCCGAGGCGCCCCTCCTCAAGGAAGGCTGACCCCATGCCCCGCCCCGCCCTCACGACCGGCGCCCTGGCCCGCCGCCTCGGCATCGCCCCCACGACCCTCCGCACCTGGGACC
>NZ_LIRL01000324.1 GCF_001419795.1 Streptomyces niveiscabiei | reverse complement strand
TGGCGGACCAGGTGCGGGCCGAGGTCCGCCAGGGGCGCGTCGAGCAGGGCCTCGACGTCGGCCTCGAAGGACATCACGCGCGCGAAGAGGGCGTCCTTGTTGCCGAAGTACTTGAGGACCAGGGGCGCGCTGACGCCCGCGCGTTCGGCGACGGCCTTGAGCGTGATGTCGGTGTGCGAGCGGCGGGCCATGAGGTAGCGGGCGGCGCGGAGGATGGCGGCGCGGGTGGTGTCGGCGTCGCGGCGGGGGGCGGTGGGCGGCGCGATGGGGTCGCCGGGGCCGTCCGTGGTCTCCGGTGCGGGTGTGGTCGTCACGCCTCTCATGCTCCCTCCCGGACCTCGTCCAACGCCGGCTGGGTCCCGCGTGGCCCGGGGTCGGGCTTCTCGTCCCCCGGGATCGTCAGCGCCACCGCGCTCGCCCCCAGCGCCACCGCCCCCGCGATCCCGAACGCGAGCAGATACCCGTGCAGCGTCGGCACGGGCACCCCGCCGACCGCCCCCGTGTGCCGGACCAGCACGGCCGCGACCGCCGCGCTCGACACGGCCTGCCCGATGGTCCGCATCAGGACGTTCACCCCGTTCGCGGACGCCGTCTGGTTCGCCGGGACCGCCCGCAGGATCAGGGAGGGCAGCGCCGAGTACGCGAGCGTCGTACCGACCGACACGACCGCGGCGCCGGTCATGATCATCCACAGGGAGTGGCTGTCGGCGATGCGTACGGCGTACCCGCAGGCGATGACCGCCGCGCCGAGGGCGAGCGTGAGCCGGGGGCCGCGGGCCGCCGAGACGCGGGCGGAGAGGGGCGAGATCAGCAGCATGATGATGCCGCCGGGCAGCAGGACGAGGCCGGTCTCGACGATGCTGAGGCCGAGCCCGTACCCGGTGGCCTCCGGCGCCTGGACGAGCTGGGCGGTCACGAGGGAGTTGGCGTAGAACGCGAACCCGGTGAGCAGCGCGGCGACATGGGAGAGGCCCACGCTGGGGCGGGTCACGAGCCGCAGGTCCACGAGGGGCCGCTCGCCCCGCAGTTGCTGCCACCACCACAGCGCGAGGATCACCGCGGCGGCGGCGAACAGGCCGACGATGCGTCCGCTCCCCCACCCCCACTGCCCGCCCTGCGACACCGCGAGCAGCAGGCACACGAGCCCCGCCGCGAGCCCGAGCGCGCCCATCACGTCGAACCGCCCCGGCTCGCGCACCGGCGACTCCGGCACCGCCCACCGGATCAGGACGACGCCGAGCGCGCCGAGGGCCGCGGTGACCCAGAACATGACGTGCCAGTCGGCGTACTGGATGACGACGGCGGCGGCCGGCAGGCCCAGGGCGGCGCCGATGCCGACGGTGGAACTCATCAGGGCGACGGCCGATCCCCGCTTCTCCACCGGGAGTTCGTCGCGCAGGACGCTGATCGAGAGCGGGACGACGGCGGAGGCGGCGCCCTGGAGAGCGCGCGCCGCGATGAGGACGCCGATCTGCGAGGTGAGCGCGCAGATCACCGAGCCGATCGCGAGGAGCGCGAACGACAGGAGCAGGACGCGCCGCTTGCCGTACATGTCGCCGGCGCGGCCGAGGACGGGGGTGAGGACGGCGCCGGAGAGGAGGGAGGCGGTGACCATCCAGGAGACGGCGGCCGGGGAGGAGTGCGTCAGCCGGGGCAGGTCGGGCAGGAGGGGGATCACGACCGTCTGCATGACCGCCATGAGGATGCCGCCGAAGGCCAGGACCGGGATGGTGGCCCGGCTGCGTGGACCGTCCGGCCTGGTGACGGGTATCGGGACGGGCGAGGCCATGGGGGCTCCAGCGGCGCGGACAATAGGGTGAATGGCGATTCACCGTAGAGGTGAATCGCCATTCACCGCAAGCGGTTCACTTTCGTGACGTCAGCACCCGCGCGTGCACGGTCCGCGCCACGACCGGCCCCAGCCACCGCTTGAACCGGCGCAGCGCCTCCAGCGACCCCGCCGCCCGGTCCAGCCGGTAGTACAGCTGCGGCGGCACATACGGCAGCAGCGGCGAGTGCCGCTGTCCCAGCAGCGCGAACATCTGCTCCGGCGGCAGGTCGATGTACCGCGCGAGGTTCTCGTACCACTGGGCGCTGTACCGGGCGGCGCTCTGCGTCGACAGGAGCGCCGCCTTGCGCTCCCCCTCGTACGCGGCCAGCGCGGAGGGCAGGTCGTCGGCGGAGTCGAGGGCGTCGGCGAGCGCCATCGCGTCCTCCAGCGCGAGGGTCGTCCCCGCGCCGATGGAGTAGTGGGTGGTGTGGGCGGCGTCGCCGAGCAGGACGACGTTGCCGTGGTGCCAGGTCCGGTTGGTGAGCGTGCGGAAAGCGGGCCAGGGACCGGGTTCGCGGCCGATCAGCCCGTGTCCGTCGAGGATGTGCGCGAAGAGCTTCTCCAGCACCGGAAGGCAGTCGTCGCCGTCGAGGCCGAGGCCGGCGACCGTCTCGGGGGCGCACTCGATGACGCAGGTGCTGTGGCCGTCGTCGTAGGGATAGCCGTAGCACCACACCCAGCCGTGCTCGGTCTCGACGAACGCGAAGGTGAAGGTGGGGAAGACCCGGGTGGTGCCGAGCCAGACGTAGGCGTTGCGGCCGTCGACGAGTTCGGCGCCGAAGTCGGAGGCGTGCCGGGTGCGCAGAGCGCTGTGGACGCCGTCGGCGGCGACGACGAGATCGGCGTCGGGAAGGGCGTCGACCTCGGACTCGAACTCCAGGCGGACCCCGAGGTCGCGGGCGCGGGCGGCGAGGATCTCCAGCATGCGGTGGCGGCCGATGCCGTGCCCCTCGTCGCCGGGCTGGCGGGTCGCCGTGGAGCGGATGTGGGCGACGCCCTCGGTCCAGCGGACGGACGCGGCGTCGATCTCTCGGGCGGACTCGGGGTCGTAGCGGTGGAGTTTCTCGAGGAGTTCACGCCAGTACGTGACGCCCCAGCCGTAGGTCGAGCCCTCCGCGTTGCGTTCGTGGACGGTGATGTCGTACGACGGGTTCCGTCGCTTGAGCAGGATCGAGAGATACAGGCCGGCGGGCCCGCCACCGACGCAGGCGACCTTCACGCACACCTCTGAAATTGACCGAACGTGGGCAAGTGACGACGCAGGGTAGCAGCCGGTGGGCGTCGTTCAGCGCACGTGCGACACGAGGTGCGCTCAGCCGGTAGCCTCCGCGCGGCACTCCGGGTGCCCCCACCCCTGGGCGTTCTTCGCGATGTCCTCGCCCGCGGCGTAGGAGCGTCCGCACAGGCAGCGGCCGGGGAACTTGGCCTTGATGGTGCGGGAGGAGGAACCCGACGGCTTGCGCGCGGCCGGCTTCCCGCCGCGCCGCGCCCCGCCGCCGGACGACGGTGTCATCGAGGACGGCGGCGGCTCCGGCGAGCCGAACTCGCTGCCCGCCGCCTCCTGCACGACCGCCGCCTGGCTCGCGGCGCGGTCCGCGAAGTCGTTCAGCGGGTCCCCGTCGACCTGGTGCGCGGCGACGTACCGGAACTCGACGGTGCGCCCCCCGAGCAGCTCGTCGATGCGGACGACGAGCTCCTGGTTGGCGACGGGCTTGCCGCCGGACGTCTTCCAGCCGTTGCGCTTCCAGCCGGGCAGCCAGGTGGTGACCGCCTTCATCGCGTACTGCGAGTCCATCCGCACCTCAAGCGGCACGGCGGGGTCGGTGGCGGTCAGCAGCCGTTCCAGCGCGGTGAGTTCGGCGACGTTGTTGGTGGCCCTGCCGAGCGGCCCCGCCTCCCAGCGGGCCGGGGTCGCGGCGTCGTCGGAGACCACCCACGCCCAGGCCGCAGGTCCAGGATTGCCCTTCGAAGCACCGTCGCACGCGGCCACCAGTCGTTCACGCATGGACTCGATCATGCCACGTCGGTGAGCGCCGGCTGCTCCCCCTCCGTCGTCGTCACGTCGATCACGGAGAAGCTCGCGCCCTGGGGGTCGCTGAGTGCCGCGAACCGCCCGAAAGCCATGGTCATCGGCCCGAACCGGAGGATGCCGCCGGCGTCGACGGCACGCTTCACGGCGGCGTCGCAGTCGTCGACGGTGAAGTAGACGTTGACGTACGACGGGAGCTGCGGCGGGAACTCCTCGCCCATCTTCATGCGGCCCATGACCATGTCGTCGCCGAGCTGGTAGACACGGAAGTCGACGGCGTCGTCGGCCATCTCCTTGACCCGGTAGCCGAAGACGGCCGGGAAGAACGCGTCCGCCTTCTCGGGCTCGCGCGTGAAGACCTCCGCCCAGCAGTAGGCGCCGGGCACGGCGACCGCCTCGAAGCCCTCGTGGGTCCCGGCCTGCCACACCCCGAAGACGGCGCCGCCCGGGTCGCGCGCCAGGCACATGCTGCCGAAGTCGCCCACCTGCATGGGCTCCATCAGCACCTCCCCGCCGTGCTCGCGGATCTTCGCGGCGGTCGCGGCGACGTCCGCCGAGGCGAGGTACAGGCACCACTGGGAGGCGCCCTCCTGCCCGGGCATGGGCGGTACGACGGCGGCGACCGCCTTGCCGTCCACGTACGCCTGCGTGTAGCTGCCGAACTCCGACGCCGCCTCGCCGAAGGTCCAGCCGAGGACGTCGCCGTAGAAGCTCTTCGCGCCTTCGACGTCCGTGAACATCGCGTCCGCCCAGCAGGGCGTTCCCTCGGGCTGTACGGCCATGACCGCGCCCCTTCCGATCGGCCGGCAGGTCTGCTCCCACGCTAGCCACGCGCCCGCCGGACCGCGCGGCGAACGCTGTCGACAAGACCTCTAACACAGAACCGGAAGTTCCACATATTCCCCTTGAGGGTGACGCGGGTGCGCGGCGGATCACGCGTTCTGCCCCCGCCGATCCCTCCGTGCGACCGCCATGCGAAGGCGCCACCCCCGAACGCCGGTGCGCGGGCCTGACACGACCGGGTTGGCTGCTGGTACGCATCCGGCCGGCGACGGCGGGAGCCTGCTCTGTCCAGATCGACGGGAGTGAATGTGTCCACACCGGACGGTGTCACCACCGCCCCGCTCACCAGCCTCGGCACCCGCGCCGCGCGCCAGCTCGCCACGGTCACCAAGTCCGAACCGCAGATGCGGGGCATCAGCTCGCGCTGGCTGATCCGCTCGCTGCCCTGGATCGACGTGCGGGGCGGCACCTACCGCGTCAACCGGCGGCTCCAGCTGACGGTGGGGCGCGGCAGGGTCCGGTTCGAGCAGAACGGCGCGGACGACGTCCGGATCATCCCCGAGACCCTCACCGAACTCCCCCCGCTGCGCGGCTACGGCGACATCGAGGTCCTGCGGGAACTCGCGGGCCGGTTCACCGCGCGCGAGGTGCGCGCGGGCGAGGTGCTGTGCGAGGCGGGGCAGCCGGTCGCCGAGGCGTACGTGGTGGCGCACGGCCGGTTCACCCGGTTCACGGCGGGGGCGTACGGCGAGGAGGAGGTCGTCGGCGTCGTCTCCGGGGGCGACCAGCTGGGCGGCGATGACATCGGGACTCCGGACCCGCTGTGGGACGCGTCGGTGCGCGCGGAGACGGCGGGCGTGGTGCTGACGGTCCCGCAGGACGCCGTACGGGAGCTGGCCGCGCGGGTGCCGTCGCTGGCGGCGCATGTCGAGGCGTACGCGGCGAGGCAGCGGCTGCCGGTGAACCGCGAGGGTGAGGCGGAGATCCCGCTCCAGGCGGGGCACGTGGGGGAGCCGACGATCGGCGCCGGGTTCGTGGACTACGAACTCGCGCCGCGCGAGTACGAGTTGTCGCTGACCCAGACGATCCTGAAGGTCCACACCCGGGTCGCCGACCTCTACAACGAGCCGATGGACCAGACCCAGCAGCAGCTGCGGCTGACGGTGGAGGAGATCCGGGAGCGCCAGGAGTGGGAGCTGGTCAACAACCGGGAGTTCGGGCTCCTGCACAACACGGACTACGACCAGCGCATCCCCGCCTCCAGCGGGCCGCCGACACCGGACGACCTCGACGAGCTGCTGTCGATGAGACGCAAGACGACGCTGTTCCTGGCGCATCCCAAGGCGATCGCGGCGTTCTTCCGGCAGCTGAACCGGCGCGGTCTGATGCCGGCCCCGGCCGAGGTGAACGGGCATCACGTGCCCGCGTGGCGGGGGGTGCCGATCTTCCCGTGCGGGAAGATCCCGGTCGGCGCGGACCTGACGACCAGCATCATCGCGCTGCGCACCGGCGAGGCGGACCAGGGCGTCGTCGGCCTCTACCAGACCGGCATCCCGGAGGAGTACCAGCCGGGCCTGAACGTGCGGTTCATGGGCATCGACCAGAACGCGATCATCCGCTACCTCGTCACCGCCTACTACTCGATGGCGGTGCTGACGCCGGACGCGGTCGGGATCCTGGAGAACGTACAGATCGGACGGTCGTCGGAATGAGCTACGCGCCCCCCGGACCCCCCGCCCCCTTCCGGCCCCTCAACGCCAAGCGGACCGGTGTCGTTCCCGGTCTCACGTACCGGCAGGTCGAGCCCGCCGACCCGGTGAAGGCGGCGGAGGTCGACCGCCGGCTGGAGGAGTGGGCGAACGAGCTGGAGCTGTTCCCGCCGGAGTGGCACGGCGACTTCTCCGGCTTCCAGTTCGGCCGGGCCGTCGTCCTCCAGCACCCGAACGCCCTCGACATGGAGCGGCTGGTGGCGGCCGGGAAGCTGCTGCTCGCCGAGAACATCGTCGACGACTGCTACTGCGAGGAGGCCGAGGGCCGGGGCGGCTCGGCGGCCGGGCTCGGCGGGCGGCTCGTCATCGCGCAGTCGGCCCTTGACCCCTTCCACGGACCGGCGGACCTCACCGAGGAGTGGCACGCGGGGATGCAGGCGGACAGCCCGCTGCGCTCCTACTTCTGGGCCATGAAGGACTACGCGGCCCTCTCCACGCCGAGCCAGGCGGACCGGTTCGTGCACGACATCGCGCGCCTGCACCTCGGCTACCTCGGCGAGGCCGCGTGGGCGCAGACCGGGTACATGCCGAAGGTCTGGGAGTACCTGGTGATGCGCCAGTTCAACAACTTCCGGCCCTGCCTGTCGATCGTGGACGCGGTCGACGGGTACGAGCTGCCGGAGCAGCTCTACGCGCGGCCCGAGATCCAGCGAATCACCGCGCTCGCGTCGAACGCGACGACCCTCGTCAACGACCTGTACTCCTTCACCAAGGAGCTGGCCACCGACCCCGAGCACCTCAACCTCCCGCAGGTCATCGCCGCGAACGACAAGCGGGGCCTGAAGGCCGCCTATCTCAAGGCGGTCGAGATCCACAACCGGATCATGGCGGAGTTCGAGGCGGAGTCGGCCCTGCTGGGTGCCCTGTCGCCGCTCGCGGAGCGCTATGCGCGCAGCCTGGACGACTGGGTGGCGGGCAACCACGAGTGGCACGCCACCAACACCCACCGCTACCACCTGCCCGACTACTGGTGAGACCCGGCCGGCTCCGGCCGGCCGGCGCAGCACGATCTGTTCACCGCACGACCTGTTCACCGCACGACAGAGGAGCAACCGTTGACCACTGCCCACGACGCCGGACCCCGTCTCGCCTCGGTGCCCGCCCAGTCCGTCTACCAGAGCCGGATCGCGGACTACTGGAACGCCGAGGAGAACCCGGTCAACCTCGACCTGGGCCGGATCGACGACCTGTACCACCACCACTACGGCATCGGCGACGCCGACTGGAGCGTCCTCGACGACCCCGATCCCGTCCAGCGCCGCGAACGCCTCACCGCCGAGCTGCACCGCCTGGAACACGCGCAGGCCGAGCTGCTGGCCTCCAAGCTGGGCCCGCTGACGGCCGAGGACCGGGTCTTCGACGCGGGCTGCGGGCGCGGCGGCGGCAGCGTCACCGCGCACCTGAGGTACGGCTGCGGCGCGGACGGCGTCACCCTCTCCACGAAGCAGGCCGAGTTCGCCAACGCGCAGGCCCGCAAGCGCGGCATCGACGACAAGGTCGTCTACCACACCCGCAACATGCTGGACACCGGCTTCGAGACGGGCGCGTACGCGGCGTCCTGGAACAACGAGTCGACGATGTACGTCGAGCTGGAGCTGCTGTTCGCCGAGCACGCGCGGCTGCTGCGCCGGGGCGGCCGGTACGTCACGATCACCGGCTGCTACAACGACACGTACGGGCAGGCGTCGCGCGAGGTGTCGCTGATCAACGCGCACTACATCTGCGACATCCACCCCCGCTCGGAGTACTTCCGGGCGATGGCGAAGAACCGGCTCGTGCCGGTCCATGTCGAGGACCTCACGGAGGCGGCGCTCCCCTACTGGGAGCTGCGCGCGCAGGCCGACCACCTGGTCACCGGGATCGAGGAAACGTTCCTGACGGCGTACCGCAACGGCAGTTTCCAGTACCTGATGATCGTCGCCGACCGCGTCTGACGTACCGCGCGGGGCCCCGGCCGGGCCGCAGAACCCGGCCGGGGCTTCGCCGTGCCGTGCGCCGGGTCACTCCCCGTCGGCGGCCTTCTCCAGGGCGGCGATGTCGAGCTTGCCCATCGTCATCATGGCCGCCATGGCGCGGGCGGCGCGGCCCTCGTCGGAGCCCTGGAAGATCTCCATGAACCGGGTGGGGACGACCTGCCAGGACACCCCGAACCTGTCCTTCAGCCACCCGCAGGGGCCGGGCTCGCCGCCGCCCTCGGTCAGCTTGTTCCAGTAGTGGTCGACCTCCTCCTGGTCCTCGCACAGGATCTGGAAGGAGATCGACTCGTTGAACGTGAACTGGGGGCCGCCGTTGAGGGCCACGAACCTCTGCCCGTTCGCGGTGAACTCCGCGGTCAGTACGCTGCCGGCGGGCTGCGGGGCGCCCTCGGGGTAGCGGGAGACCTTGCCGATGCTGGAGTTCTTGAAGACCGAGACGTAGTAGTGCGCCGCTTCCTCCGCCTGGTCGTCGAACCAGAGGCAGGTGGTGAATCCGTCGGTGGTCATGGGTGCTCCCCAAAGTCGTGGACGACACGGTCATGGGTTTCGACCGGACCGGCGCCGCGAACTCATCGCTCCCCCGCGAAAAATATTCGCCGGATTCCCCCGGGCGCCCCGAACTAGCATCCCGGTCATGACGATCCACCCGTTCCGCATCGCTGTCCCGCAGGCCGATCTGGACGACCTCCACGCCCGCCTCGACCGCGTCCGCTGGCCCGACCAGATCCCGGGTTCGGGCTGGTCGTACGGCGTTCCGGTGGACTACCTGCGGGAGCTGGTCCAGCACTGGCGGCACGTGTACGACTGGCGGGCGGCCGAGGCGCGGCTGAACGAGTGGCCGCAGTTCACGACCGTGATCGACGGGACGCGCGTCCACTTCGCGCACGTCCGCTCCCCCGAGCCCGGCGCGACCCCGCTGATCCTCACGCACGGCTGGCCCGGGTCGTTCGTGGAGTTCCTGGACGTCGTCGGCCCGCTCACCGACCCGGTGGCGTACGGCGGTGACGCGGCCGACGCCTTCCATGTCGTCGTCCCGAGCATCCCGGGGTTCGGGTTCTCCGGGCCGACCACCGAGAGCGGCTGGGAGGCGGGGCGGATCGCGGACGCGTGGGCCGAGCTGATGACGCGCCTCGGGTACGAGCGGTTCGGGGCGCAGGGCGGTGACTGGGGAGCGGCGATCTCCCGGGAGCTGGGGCGCGCGCACCCCGAGCGGCTCGTCGGCGTCCACCTGAACCTGCTGCCGGGAGCGCAGGCGGCGACGGAACCGACGGCGGAGGAGCTGGCCGCGCTGAGCCCGGCCGAGCGGGAGCGGACGCTCACCTCCTGGCGGGGGTGGTCGGCGTGGATGGCCGACGCGTCCGCGTACGCCGCGCTCCAGGCGACCCGCCCGCAGACCCTGTCGTACGCGCTCACGGACTCGCCGGTCGGCCAACTCGCGTGGATCGTCGAGAAGTTCCGGGAGTGGACAGACTCGGAGGAGCTGCCCGAGGAGGCGGTCTCGCGGGACCACATGCTGACGAACGTGATGGTCTACTGGCTGACCGGCACGGCGAACTCCGCGTCCCGCGTGTACTACGAGCGGGCCCACACCACGACGGGCCGTGTCGCCCGGCCCACCGCGTTCTCGACCGCGCCCACCGGGCTCGCCGTCTTCCCGGGTGACCCGCAGATCCCGCTGCGGCACCGGGCCGCGCGTACGGACACGGTCGTGCGGTGGACGGAGTTCGACCGGGGCGGGCACTTCGCGGCGATGGAGGAGCCGGATCTGCTGGTCGGGGATGTGCGGGCGTTCTTCCGGCAGCTGCGGGAGGGCTGACTCTGCTCTCGGCAGAGCCGCTCTGCCCACGGCAGAGAAACCGCCGGCCGGGCCCGTTCCCGGCCGAGAGTGGAGTCACCGCAACCCGCCCCACCGAGGGAGAGGCCATGACTCCACCCATCAGGCTCGCCGACGGCGACACCCAGCCCACCCGTTTCGACGACCACCTCGCCAACCAGCTCCTCGCGCAGCGCATGGTGTTCCTGGGGACGCAGGTCGACGAGGTGTCCGCGCAGCGCGTGTGCACGCAGCTCCTCGTCCTCGCCGCCGAGGACCCGCGCACGGACATCGTGCTGTGCATCAACAGCCCCGGCGGCGAGGTCCATTCGGGGCTCGCGATCCACGACACGATGCAGCTCGTCCCGAACGACGTGGCGACGCTCGCCATGGGGTTCGCGGCCAGCATGGGCCAGTTCCTGCTGACCGTGGGGGCGCCCGGGAAGCGGTACGCGCTGCCGCACGCCCGCGTGATGATGCACCAGCCGTCCGCCGGGATCGGCGGCACGACCGCTGACATCGAGATCCAGGCGGAGAACCTGGAGTACACCAAGCGCACGATCGAACGCCTCACGGCGGAGCGCACCGGCCAGCCCCAGGAGACGGTGTCCCGGGACGGCGACCGCGACCGCTGGTTCACGGCCGAGGAGGCCAGGGAGTACGGCATGGTCGACCGGATCGTCAGCTCGCTGGCGGACCTGCGCCCGGCGGCCCCGGCACGACGGATGGGACTGTGACCATGGGCAGCTACACGATTCCGTACGTCGTCGAGCGCACCCCGCAGGGCGAGCGGTCGTACGACATCTACAGCCGGCTGCTGTCGGAGCGGATCATCTTCCTCAGCACGGAGATCGACGACGGTGTCGCCAACGTGGTGATCGCGCAGCTCCTGCACCTGGAGTCGGCGTCCCCGGAGAACGAGATCGCCCTGTACATCAACTCGCCCGGGGGCTCGTTCACTTCGCTGATGGCGATCTACGACACGATGTCGTACATCAAGGCCCCGGTCTCCACGTTCTGCGTCGGCCAGGCCGCGTCGACGGCGGCCGTACTGCTGGCCGGCGGGGATCCGGGGCGCCGGTTCGTGCTGGAGCACGCGCGGGTCCTGCTGGGCCAGCCCGCGAGCGGCGGCCAGCGCGGGATGGTGTCGGACCTCGCGCTCCAGGCGAAGGAGATGGTCCGCATCCGCTCCCAGGTCGAGGAGGTCCTCGCCCGGCACACCGGCCACGACACGGCGACGCTGCACGCCGACATGGACCGCGACAAGGTGTTCACGGCCCAGGAGGCGGTGGCGTACGGGCTGGCGGACGAGGTCATCAGCCGCCGGTGAGCCCGTTCTGAGAAATCACGCGGCCAGGCAGAGGCCGTTGTACGCGGAAGGAACGGTCGCCGCGCGGCGGTGCACGGGGGTGCGGCGCGCGGTGACCCTGACCAGCTCGTCCTGGGTCAGGGAGAGCAGGTCGCCGAGGGACAGGCCCAGCGCGTGCGCGGCGGCGGCGAGGACCTCGGAGGAGGCTTCCTTGCGGCCCCGCTCGACCTCGGAGAGGTACGGCATGGAGATCCGGGCCGCGTCGGCGACGTCCTTGAGGGTGCGCTCCTGCGCCTGGCGCTCGCGCCGCAGGACGTCTCCGACCAGGTCCCGCCAGAGGGGCTCGCGGGCCGGGGCCAGGGGGATCACTCGGGCCTCGTCGTGGTTGCTCACCTTCCCAGCCTAGGAGGAGGGCGGTCGCAGGGCCCGGCGTTCCGCCGACGGCGGAAAACCGGAGGCGGGAGAGCGGGGTGCGGCGGCAGACTGCGGGGTTCTTCCCGCAAGCCCGAAACCCCGAGAGGCAGATCCATGCTGCGCGAGACCTTCGACACCGTGGCGGAGCGTTACGACCGGGTGCGTCCCCGTTACCCCTCGGCGCTGGTCGACACGATCATCACGCGGGCCGGTCTCGGCCCGGACCGGCGGGTCC
Source organism: Streptomyces niveiscabiei (assembly GCF_001419795.1). GTDB lineage: Bacteria > Actinomycetota > Actinomycetes > Streptomycetales > Streptomycetaceae > Streptomyces > Streptomyces niveiscabiei. Next base: position 2,260 of record NZ_LIRL01000324.1, on the reverse strand, counting down.
TCGAAATCGGGCCGGGGACGGGCCAGTTGACGGTTCCGCTCGCCGCGACCGGCTGCCGGCTGACCGCCGTGGAACTCGGCGCCTCCCTCGCCGCCGTGGCCCGCCGCAACCTCGCGGACCGGCCGCTGGCCGAGGTGGTGGTCGCCGACTTCGACACCTGGGAGCCGCCCGCAGCGTCCTTCGATCTGGTGACGTGCGCGACCGCGTTCCACTGGCTCGACCCGGCGACGCGGGTCGCCCGGACGGCGGCGGCGCTGAAACCGGGCGGACTGCTCGCGGTGGTGGTGACCGAGCATGTCGCGGGCGGCACCACCGGGTTCTTCGACGACTCGCAGCCCCACTACGAGCGCTGGGACCCCTCGACCCCGCCGGGCCTCCTCCTCAAGGACGCCGCCGAAGTCGGCGCGGACATCGGGGAGTTCGAACGCGAACCGGGCTACGAGGACGTGACCGTACGCCGGTTCACCCAGGACGTGACGTACACCGCCGACGGCTATCTGGAGGTGCTGATGACCTACTCCGGGCACCTCGCGCTCGACGAACCGTCACGCAACGGGCTGTTCGCGGCGCTGCGGGAGCTGATCGACACGCGGTACGGGGGCACGGTCACCAAACGCTATCTCCACGAACTCGTCACCGCTCGGCGCACGTTGGGGTGAGCGGGGGCGCATGCGCCGCGCGGCTGCGGGTAGGCGCCCCGAGAGTGCCTCGTGGCTTTCGCCCGCCCCGGGGACCGGCACCACGTGAAGCGCGAGGGAGAGGGCATGCGTACCGCCGTGATCGGCTCGCAAGCAGAACCGGCCGTCCAGCAGGCGTCCGGCACGACCGCGACCGCCGGGCTCCCGGGGATCGAGGACCCCCGCAGCGTGGCCCCGCGCGACGCGCGCGAACTGTCCCGGCAGTTCCTGCGCCGGCTGAACGAGTTGGAGGAGGGCACCCACGCCTACCAGTACGCCCGCAATACGCTGATCGAGATGAACATGTCGCTGGTCCGGTTCGCGGCCGGCCGCTTCCGGGGACGCGGCGACGACATGGAGGACATCGTCCAGACCGGGATGATCGGGCTGATCAAGGCGATCGACCGGTTCGAGCCCGAACGCGAGGTGGAGTTCACGTCGTTCGCGCTGCCGTACATCGTCGGCGAGATCAAGCGGTTCTTCCGGGACACCACTTGGGCGGTCCATGTGCCGCGCAGGCTCCAGGAGTTGCGCGTCGAGCTGGCCAAGGCGCGCGACGAGCTGGCCGGGCGCCTGGACCGGGAGCCGACGGTGGCGGAGCTGGCGACGCTGATGAACATCGGCGAGGACGAGGTGGTCGAGGCGCAGATCGCCGCCAACGGCTACACGTCGTCCTCGCTGGACGCGGCGCTCACCGGGGACGGCTCCGAGCACGGGGAGGCGGTCCTGGCCGACTTCATCGGGGTCGAGGAGCACGCGCTGCGGCTCGTGGAGGACTTCCACACACTGGCGCCGCTGATGGCCGAACTGAGCGAGCGCGACCGGCGGATCCTGCATCTGCGGTTCGTGCAGGAGGCGACACAGGCGGAGATCGGCGCCGAGCTGGGGTGCTCGCAGATGCACGTCTCCCGGCTGATCAAGCGGATCATCACGCGGCTGCGGGAGGGCATGCTCGCCTAGCGCCGGCTTCCGGCCGCTGGCCTCTGGCCTCTAGCCGAACGGGATGACAGCCCGGACGCGTTTCCCGACGGGGACGCGTTCGGCGCTGACCTCCCTGGCCAGGGCGTGGACGATCTCCAGGCCGTGGCGGCCGACGCGCTCGGGGTCGCGGGGGAAGCGCAGCGGGAGCGCGTCGCTGCTGTCGTACACGCAGACCGCGACGGACTCCTCGGTGCCCTCCAGCTCCAGGATGTAGGGGCCGTTGCTGTGCCGGTCGGCGTTGGTGACCAGCTCGCTCACCACGAGCATCACCTCGTTCACCGCGCCCTCGTCGATGGCTGCGCACCACTCGGTTCTCAGCTGGTCCACGAAGCGCGCCGCGAAGGCGCGGGCCTCGCCGATGCAGCCGGGGTCCCCCGTGTAGTGCGCCGCCCGCCGAAGCGGTTCCACCGGTACGTCGAAACCAGTAGGTATCACTGCCCCGTCCAGATGCTTGGTCATCGTTCTCGTCCTCACGCGTCTCCCTGTCAGGCCCAACGGGGCAAACGCCGCTGCATCTGTGCTCGTACCCCGTGCCGGGCCGGGCAGTCCCCTCAGACGCCAGGGGAAGGCGGGGGCTCCTCGGGACCGGGGGACGGCATGCC
>NZ_LIRL01000323.1 GCF_001419795.1 Streptomyces niveiscabiei | reverse complement strand
CGTGAACGCATGCACAAGCCCCGCCCTACGATGGACCCCGTGCCGAACCTGACCCGAGCCGACGCCGCAGCCGCCCTGCGCAACCCCCTCGCCTACATCGCAGCCCGCTGGACCCCAACCCCCCGAACGGTCCAGCGAGCCGCGCTCACCGCCCTGGTGATGTCCGTCGTCATCGTGGTCACCGGCGGCGCCGTCCGCCTCACCGGCTCGGGCCTCGGCTGCCCGACCTGGCCGAAGTGCACGGACACATCCCTCACGGCGACCAGCGAAATGGGCATGCACGGCGCGATCGAGTTCGGCAACCGCATGCTGACGTACGTCCTGTGCGCGGCGGTCGGCTGGGCGATCATCGCGGCAAGGTCGGAGAAGCCGTACAGAAGGTCCCTCACCCGCCTGGGCTGGGCCCAGTTCTGGGTGGTCATGGGCAACGCGGTGCTGGGCGGCATCGTCGTCCTGGTCGGCCTGAACCCGTACACGGTGGCGGCACACTTCCTCCTCTCGTCGGCGCTGATCGCGGTGGCGACGGTGATGTGGCAGCGCACGAGGGAGGGCGACCAGGCCCCCCGCCCGGTCGTGGGCAAGGCGGTCCAGCAACTCGTCTGGTCCCTGGTCATCGCCTCGGGGCTCCTGATCGCGATCGGCACGATCGTCACCGGCGCCGGCCCCCACGCGGGCGACTCCAGCGAGGTGGACCGCATCCCGATCGACTGGGAGACGATCGCGAAGCTGCACGCGGTGCTGGCGTGGATCGTGGTGACCCTGACGTTCGCCCTGTGGTTCGTCCTGAAGGCGGTGGACGCCCCGAAGCCCCCCCTGCACAGGACCCGCGAACTGTTCCTGATCCTGCTGGCGCAAGGGGGGGTGGGGTACATCCAGTACTTCACCAACCTGCCCGAGGTATTGGTCGGGGCACATATGTTCGGGTCTACAGTGACGTGGATCTGGGTGCTGCGGGTGCTGTTGTCGCTGCGAGAACGGCCTACCGATAAACCGACCGTGCCGACCCCCGCCGTCGGCAGGTTCGAGCCAGCTCCGAACTGACAGACGGCGTATGCCGCACGGAGCAGGGACAACACTCGCGCAAGGCCTGATCGGCTACGTCCAGTACGGACCACCCCCGCGGGCGGCATACGCCATACGTACCAACGAGCCACCCGCGCGTCAGTCACCCACCCCGTACACCCGCCGAGCGTTCCCGGAAGCCAGCATCCCCGCCACCCGCTGCGCGTCCCCCAACAGCCAGGCCCCCTCGGCGACCCACCCCCCGAACACCCGCGCCACCGCCTCCTGGAACAGCCGGGCGGCGACGAGGTGCAGCTCCGGGAGCGCGCGGGCCCCGCTGGAGTAGAGGACCTTGCCGAACGGGGCGAGTTCCAGGGTCTCCGCGAGGACGGTCGCCGCGCGGGCGCCCGTGTGCAGGAACGCCGTCCCGCAGTCGACGTACACATGGGGGTACGCCGCCGCGAGGTGGGCCGCCTCCCGGTGCCGGGGATACGCGTGGAGGAGGACGAGATCCGTACCCAGCCCCGCGGTCGCCCGGATGAAGTCGACCGGCAGGACGGGCCCCGCCCGCAGTTGCAGGGGGCGCCCCGAGGCGAGGGCGATCCACAGCAGGTGCCGTAGGAGGACGGGGTCGCGGAGGGCGTCCCCGGCGCGGCGGCCCGCGAGCCAGCGGCCGGCCGCGCCACGGACGGACCCGGCGTCGGGCGGCTCGGGCGCGACGGCGTGTCCGGCGGCGGCGAAGGCGACCGCGTTCGCGGCGGCGCCGTGCACGGACTCCGCGAGGTTGGAGAGGAACCCCTCGACCGTCCCGGACGTGTCCGCGACCTGCTGCGCGAGGAGTTCGAGGCGGACGATCTCGCGGGCGTCGGCGTCGGCGGTCGCGGCGAGTTCACGGGGCTGGGTGAGGTCGTCGGGCACTCCGGTGTCGACGAGGAAGGTCGCCACGCCCGAGCCGCGCAGCAGCCGCCGCCCCGCCTCCAGCACCCCCAGCTCACGCCGCCTGGCCAGATAACGCGCGGGCGGGCAGTGGGGTTCCAGGCCGAGCGCGGGCGGACACCAGCGGCGTACGGCGAAGCCGGTCTGCGTGTCGAAGAGGGTCGTGCCGGAGGCCGGCGGCCCGTCCGTGCCCGTGAGCCGCCCCTCGAACGTCCCGAGCCCCAGCTCGGTCCGCAGGACGCCGTGACAGTACTGGTCCACCAGGGACGGCGTCTCGATCATCCGGTCTCCCTGTAGGTGGCGTGGCCTTACAGGGGTTAACGGGAGAGGCGTACGTCAGGTCGCGGTTGACGCGGGGGGCGCCCGAAAAAGACCGCGCGCCCCGGGAAACGCCCCCGGAAGCGCCGGAACGCCTCAGCCGCCGATCTGGATCCCGGCCATCCGCTTCCACTCGTACGGCCCGGTCTGGACCTTCGCCGCGAACTCCCCGTCGAACTCCTCGTGACGGGTGATCCCGGCCTTCTCGACGGCGGCCACGGCGACGTCGTACGAGGGCGCGACCACGTCGCCCCAGCCGCCGTCGGCGCCGACGAGGACGATGCGCGCCCCGCGCTGGCCGATGTAGGCAACCTGACCCTCGGCGCCGCCGTGCGCCTTGGCGAACGTGCCGATGCGCTTGGCGAGCTTCGCCGCCGTACGGTCCTGCCGGTCCTGCGTCTTCGTGTCTGCCATACCCGGATGCTACCGGCGAGTAGGAAACACCGGCAAGGAGCGGCTCAGTGGAGGAAGGGGTCCACGGCGACGGCGACGAAGAGCAGGGAGACGTAGGTGATCGACCAGTGGAACAGCCGCATCTCCTTGAGCTTGGCCCCCTCGGCCTCGGCCTTGGCCCGGTTCTGGAGGGCGTGGGCCTCCCACAGCCACCAGCCGCCCGCGGCGAGCGCGACGACCGTGTAGAACCAGCCGGTGTAGCCGAGCGGCGTCAGCAGCAGGGAGACGGCGACCATCACCCAGCTGTAGATGACGATCTGCTTGGCGACGACCTTGTTGGAGGCGACGACCGGCAGCATCGGCACACCGACGCGCGCGTAGTCGTCCTTGACCTTCATGGACAGCGGCCAGTAGTGCGGCGGCGTCCAGAAGAAGATGACGAGGAAGAGGATGACCGGCGCCCAGGAGAGCGAGTCGGTCACGGCCGTCCATCCGATGAGGACCGGCATGCAGCCCGCGATGCCGCCCCAGATGATGTTCTGCGCCGTACGGCGTTTGAGGATCATCGTGTAGACGACGACGTAGAAGAGGAGCGCCCCGAGGGCGAGCCACGCGGACAGCCAGTTGACGGCGAGCCCGAACAGCAGCGTCGAGCCGACCGCGAGCGCGATCCCGAAGGCGAGGCACTCGCGCGGCGAGACCATGCCGGTGACCAGGGGCCGCTGCGAGGTGCGGTCCATGAGCGCGTCGATGTCGCGGTCGATGTACATGTTGAGCGCGTTGGCGCCGCCCGCGGACAGATAGCCGGCGAGGCAGGTGATGAGGACGAGACCGAGGTCGGGAACCCCCTGCTGCGCCAGGAACATCACCGGAACGGTGGTGATCAGCAGCAGCTCGATGATCCTCGGCTTGGTCAGCGCCACGAACGCCTTGACACGGGCCCCGAACGGCCGCTGCACCGGGCTCTGACTCGCACCGATAACCCCCGCTGGACGGGATTCGACGGCCGTCACGCACACCCCTGAAAGAGATTTCCCAGCAAGCCCGACCGTGTGAAGTCCCGGTAAAGGCTCGCGCGTACCACGCCACTGTAGACGTTGCCCATACCTCGGCCTTCGCGGGGGTGCCCCGTGTTGGACGGGCCACCGGGAGGGGGGACAGAACGGGCGCACGACGGCTCGTTTGAGTGCTCGGATGACGCGCTCCGTATTCAGATGCCGAGCCCCGGGAACCCGGTCGACAGGCGGATCTCCAGGACTCCCGGCAGTCTGGACGGACGGGAGAAACCGCACGTACTTACGGGGGTAGGCTCGACAACGGCCGGTGGGCCCCCCGTGCACCGGCAGCCGGTGGGCGCGTTGCCCGAGCAGCCGGTGAACCGAACATGTGGAGAGGAGCCCTGACCCAGGGTGAGCACCAAGCCGACCACCACAGACCTCGACTGGACCGAGTTGGACCAGCGGGCCGTCGACACCGCCCGCGTCCTGGCCGCCGATGCCGTACAGAAGGTCGGGAACGGCCATCCGGGTACGGCGATGAGCCTCGCGCCGGCCGCCTACACCCTCTTCCAGAAGGTGATGCGGCACGACCCCGCCGACGCCGGCTGGGTCGGGCGCGACCGCTTCGTGCTGTCCGCCGGCCACTCGTCCCTCACTCTCTACACCCAGCTGTACCTGGCCGGCTTCGGCCTGGAGCTGGACGACCTGAAGGCGTTCCGGACCTGGGGCTCGAAGACCCCGGGCCACCCGGAGTACGGCCACACGACCGGTGTCGAGACGACGACGGGCCCGCTCGGCCAGGGTGTCGCGAACGCGGTGGGCATGGCGATGGCCGCCCGCTACGAGCGCGGCCTGTTCGACCCCGAGGCCCCGCAGGGCGAGTCCCCCTTCGACCACTTCGTGTACGCCATCGCCGGTGACGGCTGCCTCCAGGAGGGCATCTCCGCCGAGGCGTCCTCGATGGCCGGCCACCAGAAGCTCGGCAACCTGATCCTGCTGTGGGACGACAACCACATCTCGATCGAGGGCGACACCGAGACGGCCGTCTCCGAGGACACCGTCAAGCGGTACGAGGCGTACGGCTGGCACGTCCAGCGCATCGCCCCGAAGCCGGACGGCGACCTGGACCCGCACGCGATCTACAACGCCATCGAGGCCGCGAAGAAGGTGACGGACAAGCCGTCGTTCATCGCGATGCGCTCGATCATCGCCTGGCCCGCCCCGAACGCGCAGAACACCGAGGCCGCGCACGGCTCGGCGCTCGGCGACGACGAGGTGGCCGCCACCAAGCGCGTGCTGGGCTTCGACCCCGAGAAGAGCTTCGAGGTCTCCGACGAGGTCATCGCGCACACGCGCGGCGCCCTGGAGCGCGGCGCGCAGGCGAAGGCCGACTGGGAGAAGTCGTTCCAGCTGTGGCGGAACGAGAACCCGGAGCGCGCCGCCGAGTTCGACCGGATCGACGCGGGCGAGCTGCCCGAGGGCTGGGAGGAGAAGGTCCCGGTCTTCGAGGCGGGCAAGGGTGTCGCGACGCGTGCCGCGTCCGGCAAGGTCCTCCAGGCGCTCGGCGCGGTCATCCCGGAGCTGTGGGGCGGCTCGGCCGACCTCGCGGGCTCCAACAACACGACGATCGACGCGTCGTCCTCCTTCCTCCCGGCGGACAACCCGCTCACCGAGGCGGACCCGTACGGCCGCACGATCCACTTCGGCATCCGCGAGCACTCGATGGCCGCCGAGATGAACGGCATCGCGCTGCACGGCAACACCCGTATCTACGGCGGCACGTTCCTCGTGTTCTCCGACTACATGCGCAACGCCGTGCGCCTGTCCGCGCTGATGCACCTGCCGGTCACCTACGTGTGGACGCACGACTCGATCGGCCTCGGCGAGGACGGCCCCACCCACCAGCCGGTCGAGCACGTCGCCGCGCTGCGCGCCATTCCGGGCCTGAACGTCGTCCGCCCGGCCGACGCCAACGAGACCGCGATCGCCTGGCGCGAGATCCTGCGCCGCGGCAAGCGCGAGTACGGCGTCTCGGCGCCGCACGGCCTGGCGCTGACGCGTCAGGGTGTGCCGACGTACGAGCCCAACGAGGACACGGTCAAGGGCGGTTACGTCCACACCGAGGCGTCCACGGGCACCCCCGAGGTCATCCTCATCGCGACCGGCTCCGAGGTCCATGTGGCCGTCGCCGCGCGGGAGGTGCTGGAGGCCGAGGGCACGCCGACGCGCGTGGTCTCGATGCCGTCGGTGGAGTGGTTCGAGGAGCAGTCCGCCGAGTACAAGGCGTCGGTGCTCCCCGCCGCCGTCAAGGCGCGTGTCTCCGTCGAGGCCGGTATCGGTCTCACCTGGCACCAGTACGTCGGTGACGCGGGCCGCATCGTTTCCCTGGAGCACTTCGGCGCTTCGGCCGACGGCAAGGTCCTCTTCCAGGAGTACGGCTTCACTGCCGAGAACGTGGCCGCCAAGGCGCGGGAATCCCTCGCAGCGGCACAGCGCTGACGCCCCTATACGACGACTCGCACGTAGGAGATGTAATTCCATGACAGACGCACTGAAGCGCCTCTCCGAGGAAGGCGTCGCGATCTGGCTGGACGACCTGTCGCGCAAGCGGATCACGTCCGGCAACCTCGCCGAGCTGATCGACCAGCAGCACGTCGTGGGCGTCACCACCAACCCGTCGATCTTCCAGAAGGCGATCTCGTCCGGTGACGGCTACGAGCAGCAGGTCTCCGACCTCGCCGCCCGCAAGGTCACCGTCGAGGAGGCCATCCGGATGATCACGACGGCGGACGTCCGGGACGCCGCCGACATCCTGCGCCCCGTCTACGACGCGTCCGGCGGCCAGGACGGCCGGGTCTCCATCGAGGTGGACCCGCGCCTCGCGCACGAGACGACCGCGACGGTCGCCGAGGCCAAGCAGCTCGCGTGGCTGGTGGACCGCCCGAACACGCTGATCAAGATCCCGGCGACGAAGGCGGGCCTCCCGGCGATCACCGAGGTCATCGGCCACGGCATCAGCGTCAACGTCACGCTGATCTTCTCCCTTGAGCGCTACCGCGAGGTCATGGACGCCTACCTGGCCGGCCTGGAGAAGGCCAAGGCCAAGGGCATCGACCTGGCGGGCATCCACTCGGTCGCCTCCTTCTTCGTGTCCCGCGTGGACACCGAGATCGACAAGCGCCTGACCGCGCTCGGCACCGACGAGGCCCTCGCCCTCAAGGGCAAGGCGGCCCTCGCCAACGCGCGCCTCGCCTACCAGGCGTACGAGGAGGTCTTCTCCACTTCGCGCTGGGAGGCCCTGGAGAAGGCGGGCGCGAACAAGCAGCGTCCGCTGTGGGCGTCGACCGGCGTGAAGGACCCGGCGTACAAGGACACCCTGTACGTCGACGACCTGGTCGCGCCGAACACCGTCAACACCATGCCGGAGGCCACCCTGCTGGCCACCGAGGACCACGGGCAGATCACCGGCAACACCATCGCGGGCACCTACGAGCAGGCGCGCGCCGAGCTCGACGCGGTGGAGAAGCTCGGGATCTCCTACGACGACGTGGTCCAGCTCCTCGAGGACGAGGGCGTCCAGAAGTTCGAGGAGTCCTGGAACGACCTGCTCAAGTCGACCGAGGCGGAGCTTCAGCGCCTCGCTCCTTCGGAGGGCTGATTTCACTTGTCGAGCAGCAATCCGCTGCGTGACCCGGCAGACCGGCGGCTCCCGCGTATCGCGGGGCCGTCGGGCCTTGTCATCTTCGGTGTCACGGGCGATTTGTCACGTAAAAAGCTGATGCCCGCCGTGTACGACCTCGCCAACCGCGGTCTGCTTCCGCCGGGTTTCTCCCTGGTCGGGTTCGCGCGCCGGGAGTGGGAGCACGAGGACTTCGCGGCCGAGGTCCACGACGCGGTCAAGGCGCACGCCCGTACGCCGTTCCGTGAGGAGGTCTGGCAGCAGCTCATCCAGGGGATGCGCTTCGTCCAGGGCACCTTCGACGACGACGAGGCGTTCGAGCGGCTGCGCGCCACCATCGAGGAGCTGGACAAGGCGCAGGGCACGGGCGGCAACTTCGCCTTCTACCTGTCGGTGCCGCCGCGCGCGTTCCCGGTCGTCATCCAGCAGCTGAAGAAGCACGGCCTGGCCGACCAGTCGCGCGGCTCGTGGCGGCGCGCGGTCATCGAGAAGCCGTTCGGGCACGACCTGAAGTCGGCGGAGGACCTGAACAAGGTCGTCCACGAGGTCTTCGCGCCCGACCAGGTCTTCCGCATCGACCACTACCTGGGCAAGGAGACCGTCCAGAACATCCTGGCGCTGCGGTTCGCCAACACGATGTTCGAGCCGATCTGGAACCGGTCCTTCGTGGACCACATCCAGATCACGATGGCCGAGGACATCGGCATCGGCGGCCGTGCCGGGTACTACGACGGCATCGGCGCCGCCCGCGACGTCATCCAGAACCACCTCCTCCAGCTGATGGCGCTGACCGCCATGGAGGAGCCCGCCTCCTTCGACGCGGACGCGCTCGCCGCCGAGAAGACCAAGGTCCTCGGCGCGGTCCGGCTCCCCAAGGACCTCGGCCGCGACACCGTCCGCGCGCAGTACGCGGCCGGCTGGCAGGGCGGCGAGAAGGTCATCGGCTACCTCGAAGAGGACGGCATCGACAAGGCGTCGAAGACCGACACGTACGCCGCGATCAAGGTCGAGGTCGACAACCGCCGCTGGGCGGGCGTCCCCTTCTACCTGCGCACCGGCAAGCGGCTCGGCCGCCGGGTCACCGAGATCGCGGTCGTCTTCCAGCGCGCCCCGCACTCCCCCTTCGACACGACGGCCACCGAGGAGCTGGGCTCCAACGCGATCGTCATCCGCGTCCAGCCCGACGAGGGCGTCACCGTCCGCTTCGGCTCCAAGGTGCCGGGCACGTCGATGGAGATCCGGGACGTGTCCATGGACTTCGCGTACGGCGAGTCCTTCACGGAGTCGTCCCCGGAGGCGTACGAGCGCCTGATCCTGGACGTCCTGCTCGGCGACTCGAACCTCTTCCCGCGCACCGAGGAGGTCGAGCTGTCCTGGCGCATCCTCGACCCGATCGAGGAGTACTGGGACACCCACGGCAAGCCGGCCCAGTACCCGGCGGGCACCTGGGGGCCGGCCGAGGCGGACGAGATGCTCGCACGCGAGGGACGGAGCTGGCGCCGGCCATGAAGATCGACCTCACGGACACCACCGCCGGCAAGATAAACAAGGCCCTGGTCAAGGGCCGCCGCGAGATCGGCACGCCTGCCGTCGGCATGGTCCTCACCCTGGTCCTCGTCACCGACGAGGAGAACGCGTACGACGCCCTGAAGGCGGCCGGCGACGCGTCGCGCGAGCACCCCTCGCGCACGCTCGTCGTCATCCGCCGCGTCTCCCGCTCGCCGCGCGACCGCACGCAGTCCCGCATCGACGCGGAGGTGCTGCTCGGCGCGGACGCGGGCACCGGCGAGACGGTCGTCCTGCGCCTGCACGGCGAGGTCTCCGACCACGCCCAGTCGGTCGTCCTCCCGCTTCTCCTCCCGGACGCCCCGGTCGTCGTCTGGTGGCCCGTCGACGCGCCCGCCGACCCGGCGAACGACCCCCTCGGCGCGCTCGCCCAGCGCCGGGTCACCGACTCGTACGCCGCCGAGCAGCCCGTCCGCGAGCTGACCGCCCGCGCGAAGTCGTACGCCCCCGGCGACACGGACCTCTCCTGGACCCGCATCACGCCCTGGCGCTCGATGCTGGCCGCCGCACTCGACCAGGTCACCTGCGAGGTGACGTCCGTCGAGGTCGAGGGGGAGGAGTTCAACCCGAGCTGCGAACTGCTGGCGATGTGGCTCGCGGACCGGCTCGACGTCCCGGTCCGCCGCACCCTCTCCGCAGGCCCCGGCCTCACCGCCGTCCGCCTCTCGACGGACGCGGGCCCCATCGCCCTCGACCGCCCCGACGGCTCGGTCGCGACCCTCTCCATCCACGGCCAGCCCGACCGCGCGGTCGCCCTGAAGCGCCGGGACACGGTCGACCTGATCGCCGAGGAACTGCGCCGCCTGGACCCCGACGACACGTACGCGTCCGCGCTGCGGTTCGGGGTGGAGCGGCTCAACTCGTCGGTGTCCACGGCATTTCCGGCACCGGTGACACGGAAGGCGGACGGGGGTTCGGCTGCGGGGTCGGTTGCGGGGTCGGTTGCGACCTTGACGCCGGGTTCCGGGGCGGG
>NZ_LIRL01000322.1:1150-2100 GCF_001419795.1 Streptomyces niveiscabiei | reverse complement strand
CCGTGCCCGCAACGCCGCCGAAGGGATCTCCACCATCGCCCCGAACTTCGCCCGCAGCCCCGCCGCACGGCACGCGTCCGCGAACGCCCTCGCGTCCGCCCGGTCCGCCACCATCGGCGCCATCACCTCAAGGTGCACCGGCAGCCCCTCGGCAGCCTCCGCCAACGCCGCCAGCTGCGTCCCCAGCACATCGGGGTGCTCCAGCAGCGACCGCAGCCCCCGCACACCCAGCGCCGGGTTCGGCTCGTCGGCCGGCGTCAGGAAGTCCAGCGGCTTGTCCGCGCCCGCGTCCAGCACCCGCACGACGACCCGGCCCTCGGGAAACGCCTCCAGCACCTGCCGGTACGCCTCGACCTGCTTCTCCCGCGACGGCGCCTTCGTGTTGTCGTCCAGGAACAGGAACTCCGTACGGAACAGCCCGACACCCTCCGCGCCCGCCTCCACAGCGGCGGGCACGTCCGCCGGACCACCGACGTTCGCCAGCAACGGCACCTTGTGCCCGTCGGCGGTCAGCCCCGGTCCCGTCGACGCGGCCAGCGCGGCCTTCCGCGCGGCGGCAGCGGCCGTCAGCTCCGCCTTCTTCTCCTCGCCCGGCTCCACGAAGACCTCACCGGAACTCCCGTCCACGGCGATCACCGTCCCCTCGGCCAGCTCCCCGGCCCCGGGCAACGCCACCACGGCCGGCACCCCGAGCGCCCGCGCCAGAATCGCGCTGTGGCTGGTGGGCCCACCCTCCTCGGTCACGAACCCGAGCACCAGCGCCGGATCCAGCAACGCCGTGTCGGCCGGCGCCAGATCCCGCGCCACCAGCACGTACGGCTCGTCACTGTCCGGCACACCGGGCATCGGCACCCCCAGCAGCCGCGCGACGATCCGGTTCCGTACGTCGTCGAGGTCGGCCACCCGCCCGGCGAGGTACTCCCCGGCACCCGCGAGCAGCTCGCGGTACG
>NZ_LIRL01000322.1:0-1099 GCF_001419795.1 Streptomyces niveiscabiei | reverse complement strand
CTGGGCCTCGCCGCCGGCCAGGTTGCCGCGCGCGGTCAGATCGGCCGCCACCGCGTCCACGGCCTGGCGGGCGCGGCCCTGCTCACGGTCCGCCTCGTCGGCCGGGATCTGCTTGGCGGGCGGTTCCAGGACCGCCGTCCCCATGTGCCGTACCTGGCCGATCGCCACACCGTGGCTCACACCGACGCCTCGCAGCGTTGTCTCCATCTCACCGTCTCCGATAGTTGCGACGGCACGCGCCGCCGCGATGGTCGTGCCTGCCCACCGGCCGTCGGCCTACAGCCGGTGTGTCACTGCTGTCGTGCTCACTGCTGTTGTGTCACTGCTGTATGTCACTGCCAGGAGAACAGAACGTCCCCGGACTTCACATCGCCATCCTCGCGTACGTCACCGAGGGAGTCGGCGGTGGCCTCCAGCGCCACGACCGGGCACACGGGGGACTTGCCGGCCTCCTCCACGGCCGCCGGGTTCCAGCGCACCACCGCCTGCCCGCGCGTGACGGTGTCGCCCTTGTTCACCAGCAGATCGAAGCCCTGCCCGTTGAGCTGCACGGTGTCGATACCGAGGTGGACGAGGACACCGTGCCCTTCGGCGTCGACCACGACGAACGCGTGCGGGTGGAGGGAGACGACGACACCGTCCACGGGGGCGACGGCCTCGGAGGGCTCACGCACCGGGTCGATCGCCGTGCCNNGGCACGGCGGCCAGTCCGATGGCGCGTCCTGCGAGCGGGGACGTCACGGTGGTCACGGAGTGCCTCCCAGAGGGTGGAGGGGATGGAGATGTACCTGGACCGTCACTGCCTGTCTCCGGCAGTGCACTGTGCAGCAGCGTATGTCATATGAAGTACCAGTTCCGCACGAGAGTTCCCGATCTGCGGTCTAGACCAGTGGTCCAGACCATGACCCTAATCGATTTGCATGCCGTCTGGCGCCGCGTGTACAGTCGTACCCCTGCTTGAGGGTGAGCGACGCGGTCTCGCGTCCTGCTCCAGGCAGCATCCAACTAGCTCAGACTCCTTTTCCTAAGGCTTCTTTCTGCGTGCTCGCAGATCGGTGGTCAGAAGGACCCGGAGAACCTGATAAAGTCGGAACCGCCG
>NZ_LIRL01000321.1 GCF_001419795.1 Streptomyces niveiscabiei | reverse complement strand
GGTCGGTGGCGCGGGGTGACCGGCGGGGAGCGGTCAGCGTGCTGTTCTCACTGGTTCTTGATGTTCCAGGGCATCTCCAGGCCGTACTTCCAGAGGTAGACGCCGGCCAGCGCGCCGATGATCACCAGCGCGATCGACGTCAGGATGATGTTGCGGCGGCGCACCTTCGGGTCGAGGGCCCGCTGGGCGGCCTCGGTGACCTTCCGTTTCGTCCAGCGCAGGACCAGCTGCGCCCAGACGAACTCGGTGGCCCAGATCGCCATGCCGGCGAAGATCACGACCCAGCCGGGCCCCGGCAGCGGCAGCATGATGATGCCGAGCACCACGACCGCGAGGCCGATGACGAAGACGCCGACCTGCCAGCTCAGGTGCAGTGTCCTGCTCTTCTTGATGAACGCCGGCGCCTTGGACCCGAGGCCCTCGGGTTTCCCACTGTCCGTGACCACGGTCGCCTCGCCGGGCTCGTCACTCCCCGTATTCATACCTGAACCTTACCGGAGAGAATCCGATCACCGGAATGGTGGTACCGGGAGAAGAGGGTCTCGGCCGGAAGAGTTACGTAAAGACGCACAAAACACTCAGAGGGGTTTACAACGGCATCGTAGGTGGCATGTCGATTTCGCCGACGTGCGAATCCCCGAGCGCACACTGAGCGAAAGGCCCTGGCGCTTATGAACACCACGGTCAGCTGCGAGCTGCACCTGCGCCTCGTTGTGTCGAGCGAGTCCTCCCTGCCTGTTCCCGCAGGTCTGCGGTACGACACGGCCGATCCCTACGCCGTGCACGCCACCTTCCACACCGGAGCCGAGGAGACCGTCGAGTGGGTGTTCGCCCGCGACCTCCTCGCGGAGGGCCTCCACCGGCCCACCGGAACCGGTGACGTCCGCGTGTGGCCGTCGCGCAGCCACGGTCAGGGGGTCGTCTGCATCGCCCTCAGCTCCCCCGAGGGCGAAGCCCTCCTGGAGGCACCGGCGCGGGCACTGGAATCCTTCCTGAAGCGCACCGACGCGGCCGTGCCACCGGGCACGGAGCATCGGCACTTCGACCTCGATCAGGAGCTGTCGCACATCCTGGCGGAGAGCTAGGCAGCGCGACACCTCCACCCCGCCCGACGCCGTCCACTCGGGGAGACGGCTCGGGCAGACACGAACGCGGGCCGCACCGGTCCGCGACCGACGCCGCCCACCGGGTCCTCCGGGGGGCGGCGTCGGTGTTTGCTCCGGGGGCGTCGCGGGCGTGGGTTCGCGGGCCCCGGTCCCGGCAGCGGGGCGGCTACCATCGGCCAGCATCGGCGGGCGCGTGGCCCGTCCTCAGGGCAGGGAGCGAAATGTGCTGATCCCCCACGACACCCGGTGCGCGCTGGACGCGGTGGTGGGCCTGGTCAACACCACGCCGGAGGACGAGACGGCGGTGGACGGGCTGCCGGACGTCGCCTCGCTCGAAGAGTTCGTACGATCCAACGAGATCAGCGGGGCCGAGGCGCTGACCCCGGTCGACCTGGAGGCGGTCCGCGCACTGCGGGAGCGGTTCGCCGAGATCTTCGAGGCGGCGGACGCCCGTACCGCGGCGGAGCTGATCAACAAGCTGGTCGCCGGAGCGGGTACGACACCGCAGCTCACCGACCACGACGGTTACGACTGGCACGTCCACTACTTCGCCCCCGGCGCCTCCCTCGCCGACCACCTCGCCGCCGACTGCGGCATGGCCCTCGCGTTCTTCGTCGTCGCCGGGGAGCAGGAGCGCCTCCGCCGCTGCGAGGCCCCCGACTGCCGCCGGGCCTTCGTCGACCTCTCCCGCAACCGCTCCCGCCGCTACTGCGACAGCAGAACCTGCGGCAACCGCTTGCACGTGGCGGCTTACCGGGCACGGAGGAAGGAAGCCACGGGGTGAGGGGGTGGGGTGGGCGCGCGCCCCGGCGGGTGGCGCCGGGGGCGCGGGACGGTCACAGCAGTAGCAGATCGTGCAGGGCTGCCATGAGGATGAGGGACCCGATCACCGCGAGGAAGATCATGAGCGGTGGCTGGGATAGGGCGAAGAGGCATCCGCGCGGCTCGTCCTGAGGGGGCGCGGCGTCGCTCTGTGTGGTGTCCAGCATCTCGCGGGCGATGATGGCGCAGGTGGGACCCCAGTTGCGATCACTACGCGCGGATTGAGCGGGAGTTCGCCGAAACCGTCGAGGTCCGTTTCAGGGCGTGATCATTTCCGCGCGGCCGGGGGACCACTTGTGTCGTTTCAGTCGAGGTGCCTCAAATGCCGTGCTTCTTGAGAATCGCCTCGATGTCGCTGAAGTCCTCGCCGGAGGAGGCGGATTCCGTACGGCGTCCCGCCGCGGGCCGGGACTGCCGGGGCGCCGCCGCTCCGAGCGTCGGGGTCGAGGCGCCCGGCGCGACGGCCTCACGGCTCGCCGTGCGCGCCGCCGCCCTGCGCTCCTTGCGGGTGCCGCCCCTGCGCCGCTCCACGGAACGGGTCAGCGCGAACAGCCCCCAGGCACCGCCGAGTACGCCGAATCCGGCCCAGGCGACCGGGCTGAACGCGGTGTCCGCCGCCCACTCGACGACACCGGTCATCACGAGGCCCAGCGGCACGAGCGCGTACGCCGCGATGCGGGCCGCCGCCAGGAAGCGCTTCCGGTACGCCGTCACCGCCGCGATGCCCAGGCCGGCCGCGGCCACAGCGGAACAGACGGTCTCGGCAATCATCCGGTCCTCCAGGCTCGGTGTGCACTGCTCGCACGGGCCGCGCACCCCGTCCTCCCGGTCCACGCGCCCCGTCCTCCCTCCATCGTGCACCTCCCCCACCCGTCGCGGCCACGCCCCGGCGAGGACATCAGGGACATCTCCGGGTCGCCCCCGACGAGGTGCGGGCCGCCCGCAGGTTGGGTTCCCCCACCCCGACCTGGAAGACTC
>NZ_LIRL01000320.1 GCF_001419795.1 Streptomyces niveiscabiei | reverse complement strand
ATTGCGCGCCGTCTCCACCGCCACCGCCGTACCCGGCAGCAGCGTGCAGCCGAGGCCGCCCGCGACGAGCTGGACGAGGGTGGAGAGGCCGGCGGCCGTCGTCGTGACCGGGGTGTCGCCCCGGCCGACCTCGCGGCAGATGTCGAGAGCCTGGTCCCGCAAGCAGTGGCCCTCGTCCAGGAGAAGGAGGTTCAGCTCCTTCAACTTCTCGCGGGGGACGTCCTGTTGGCCGCCGAGGGGGTGGTCCAGCGGGGTCACGAGGACGAAGTCCTCGTCGAACAGCGGGAGTTCGACGACGCCGGGCACGCCCAGCGGGACCGCGAGGAGCAGCAGGTCGAGGCGGCCCGTCGTGAGGCCGTCCAGGAGGCTCGTCGTCTGCTCCTCGTGGACCTGGAGGTCGAGCGCCGGGTAGCGGCCGTGCACCAGGTCGATGACCGTGGGGAGCAGGTACGGCGCGACGGTCGGGATCACCCCGAGGCGCAGCGCCCCCGTGAACGGCGCCCGGACCGCGTCCGCCTCGTCGAGCAGCGACCCGACCTCCGCGAGCACCGCCCGCGCCCGCACCGCGATGCGCTCGCCCGCCGGGGAGAGCAGCACCTTGCGCGTCGTCCGCTCCAGCAGCGTCACCCCCAGGGCCTCCTCCAGCGCGGCCACCGCCCCNNATCGCCGCCGCCGCGTCCCGGAAGTGCAGGTGCTCGGCGACTGCGGCGAACGCCCTCAGCTGGGCCAGACTGGGCTGGCGCCTTCTGGCCCCGGCATTACCCACGGTCACTGATAACCACCTCCGATCAACACTCCCGAGTGTAGCTATTTCCGTAATTAATGCACCTTGTGCAAGCATCTGCGTCGTCCGGCCCTCTCGACCCTCTCGCTACAAGGAGCGCTCATGCTCACTGTCGGTGACAAGTTCCCCGAGTTCGAACTGACCGCCTGTGTCTCGCTGGAGAAGGGCAAGGAGTTCGAGACGATCCACCACAAGTCGTACGAGGGAAAGTGGCTCGTCGTCTTCGCGTGGCCCAAGGACTTCACCTTCGTGTGCCCCACCGAGATCGCCGCGTTCGGCAGGCTCAACGACGACTTCGCCGACCGTGACGCCCAGATCCTCGGCTTCTCCGGCGACTCCGAGTTCGTCCACCACGCCTGGCGCAAGGACCACGCCGACCTGCGCGACCTGCCGTTCCCGATGCTCGCGGACTCCAAGCACGAGCTGATGCGCGACCTCGGCATCGAGGGCGAGGACGGCTTCGCCCAGCGCGCCGTCTTCATCGTGGACCCCAACAAGGAGATCCAGTTCACGATGGTCACCGCCGGGTCCGTCGGCCGGAACCCCAAGGAGGTGCTGCGCGTGCTGGACGCCCTCCAGACCGACGAGCTGTGCCCCTGCAACTGGACCCAGGGCGAGGCGACCCTCGACCCGGCCAAGCTCCTGGCGGGTGAGTGACGTTGAGCCTCGACACCCTCAAGTCCCGCATACCCGACTACGCCAAGGACCTCCGCCTCAACCTGAGTTCGGTCGTCGCCAACTCCGAACTCCCGCCGCAGCAGCTGTGGGGCACGGTCCTGGCGACGGCCATCGCCTCCCGCTCACCCATCGTCCTGCGTGAACTCGCCCCGGACGCGCGGGAGATGCTGTCGCCGGAGGCGTATCGCGCCGCGAAGTCGGCGGCTGCGGTCATGGCGATGAACAACGTCTTCTACCGCACCCGGCACCTGCTCTCCGACCACGAGTACGGCAACCTCCGTGCGGGCCTGCGCATGAACATCATCGGCAACCCCGGCGTCGAGAAAGCCGACTTCGAGCTGTGGTCGTTCGCGGTGTCGGCGATCAACGGCTGCGGACTGTGCCTCGACTCCCACGAACAGGTCCTGCGCAAGGCGGGAGTCGGCCGCGAGGTGGTCCAGGAGGCGTTCAAGATCGCCTCGGTGATCCAGGCGGTCGGCGTCACGCTGGAGGCGGAAGAGATCCTCGGCGACTGACTACGCGTACGGCGGCCCCGCTCGGCAGGGCCGCCGTTGTGCGCGTCCGGGGTGGCGGAGCCGCTACTCCCGCCCGCCC
>NZ_LIRL01000032.1 GCF_001419795.1 Streptomyces niveiscabiei | reverse complement strand
CTCCCGCCCCCGCCCCAGTCGGTCCACACCAACACCCGCGATCTCACCGCCCTGGCCGCCACCAGCGCGGCGGGCCGAGCCCTGGGCTTCCTGGGCAGAGCGGCCATCCACCCCCGCCAGCTCCCGGTCATCGAACGGGCCTACCTTCCCACGCGGGAGGAGATCGAGAAGGCGGAGTCGGTCGTCAAAGCGGCGGCGACGACCGAGGGCGCCCAAGCCCTCCCGGACGGCACCTTCATCGACAAGGCGATCCTGGAAGCGGCCCACAGGACTCTGTCCCTGACCGACGCCTGAGCCCTCTCTTGGCTAAGACGAAGGGCGTCCAGGGAAACCCCGGACGCCCTCACCGTCGTGGAACCGGCTAGCTCTTCTTGCTCGCCGACTCGCTCCCGGCGTCGGCCTTCTCATCGCCGTCGGCCTTGCCGGTCTTGTCGCCGTCGGCCTCGGCGTCCTCCGCCTTCTCCGCCGCCTCCCCGGAAGCCTTGGCCTCCGCCTCGGCCTTCTCCTCCAGCGCCCCCGGCTCGACGATCTCTTCGCGGCCGGGCTTCTTCTTCGCGGAGATCACCAGGTACGCCACCGCCAGCAGGAAGACCAGCAGCGCGGTCCAGTTGTTGAGGCGCAGCCCCAGGACGTGGTGCGCGTCGTCGACGCGGAGGTACTCGGTCCAGAACCGCCCGACACAGTACGCGGCGACGTAGAGGGCGAACGCCCGCCCGTGCCCGAGCGTGAACCGCCGGTCGGCCCAGATGACGAGGAAGGCGACGCCGACGCACCAGAGGGACTCGTACAGGAACGTCGGGTGGTAGTACCCGGGGACACGGCCGTCGGCGGAGGACGTGATGTGCAGGGCCCAGGGAAGGTCGGTGGCCTTGCCGTACAGCTCCTGGTTGAACCAGTTGCCCCAGCGCCCGATCGCCTGCGCGAGCGCGATACCCGGCGCCACCGCGTCCGCGTACGCCGGCATGGGGATCCCCCGCCGCCGGCACCCGATCCACGCACCGACCGCCCCGAGCGCGATGGCCCCCCAGATCCCGAGGCCGCCCTCCCAGACCTTGAAGGCGTCGACCCAGTCCCGGCCCTCGCTGAAGTACAGCTCGTAGTCGGTGATGACGTGGTACAGCCGCCCCCCGACGAGCCCGAACGGCACCGCCCAGACGGCGATGTCGGCGATGGTCCCGGCCCGGCCGCCCCGAGCGACCCACCGCTTGTTGCCGAGCCAGACCGCGACGAAGACGCCGACGATGATGCAGAACGCGTAGCCGCGCAGCGGAATGGGTCCGAGGTGGATGACCCCGCGCGACGGGCTGGGAATGTAGGCAAGTTCCATGGCAGGGTCGACGCTACCCTGCCGGACCGGACCGACGACGGGCGGCCCGGCAACGGCTGCATAACGGGCGGGTCAAACACGGGGGAACACCTGTCGATCCCCTGTCGACCGGCCCCGCGCCGGAACCGTCCGCCCGAAACCCCCCTCACCCCTTGTCGGCCTCCTCCACCATCTGCTTCAGCTTCGCCGGCGTCATCGACTGGTCCTGGTAGATGTTCTTCCCGTTGAACAGCACGGTCGGCGTCCCCCCGAACCCTCCGCTGCTGAACGCGGCGGCGGACTTCTTCACCCACGCGTTGTGCGTCCCCTTCTCCACGCATGCCCGGAAGGCGGGCGTGTCGAGCCCGTCGACCTTCCCGGCCAGCTCGATCAGCTTCGCCTCCTTCGCGTACGCGTCGTCGGTCTCCTGCGGCTGGCTGTCGTACAGCACGTCGTGGTACGCGGGGAACTTCCCGACGTCCTGCGCGCAGGCCGCCGCGTTGGCCGCCTTCCGGGACCCGCTGCCGCGCAGGTTCCCGTCGATGAGGGTGGCCAGGTGGTACTCGACCTTGAGCTTCCCCGCGCCGGTCAGCTCATGGATCACCGAGCGGTACGCCGTCTCGAAGGACTTGCAGGCCGGGCACCGGAAGTCCTCCCACACGGTCAGCGTGGAGCTGGCGCTCTCCTTGCCGACGGGGATGGCCAGCGCGTCCTTGCCGTTGGCCCCGGACGGCGCGACGACCGGACCCGCGCTGTCCCCGCCGTCCTTGCCCGCGTTCGCCGCGACGACCCCGATACCGGCCGCGACCCCCAGCACGGCGACGACGCTCGCCCCGACGATCAGCACCTTGCGCCGCTTGTCGGCGGCCTTCTGCTTCTCACGCTCGACCGCCAGCCGCTCCCGCGCCGACAGCTTTCCCACTCGATTCTTCTCGCTCACACCCCGCAAACGAACGGGGGAGACGCAGTGCGCCTCCCCCGTCCCAGGACCACTCGATCGAGTGACCGATTCACCCGTTACGCCCGAACAGAAGCCGCAAACCCGGACTTACCGGGCGTTCCGAGCGCTACGCCGACCGGCGCACACCCTTCGCCAGGTCCGCCGCCAGCTCCCGCACGGCCTCGACCCCGGCCGCCGCGTCCGGCGCGTCCAGCATCCGCTTCACGAACGCCGACCCGACGATCACGCCGTCCGCGAAGGCGGCCACCTCGGCGGCCTGCGCCGCGTTGGACACCCCGAGCCCGACGCAGACCGGCAGGTCGTCGCGGGTCGCCCGGGTCCGCTCGACCAGGTCCTGCGCCTGCGCGCCGACCGACTCGCGCGTACCGGTCACGCCCATCAGCGAAGCGGCGTACACGAACCCGCTGCCGGCCGCCGTGATCTCCGCGAGGCGCGCGTCCTTGCTGCTCGGCGCGACCACGAAGACCGTTGCGAGCCCGTGCTTGGCCGCGTGCTCCCTCCACAGCCCGGCCTCCTGGACGGGCAGGTCAGGCAGGATGCAGCCCGCGCCACCGGCCTCGGCCAGCTCGGCGGTGAACCGCTCGACGCCGTAGCGGTCGATGGGGTTCCAGTACGTCATCACCAGCACCGGCTTGCCGGTCGCCTCGTACGCCTCACGGACCGTCCGCATGACGTCCGCGATCCGTACGCCCCCGCGCAGGGCGATGTCGTCGGCGGTCTGGATGACCGGACCGTCGAGCACCGGGTCGCTGTGCGGGAGCCCGACCTCGACGACGTCCGCTCCTCCGTCGAAGACGGCCTTGATCGCCTCGATGCCACCGTCCACGGTCGGGAAACCCGCCGGGAGGTAGGCGATGAGAGCGGACCGGTTCTCGGCCTTCGCGGCGGCGAGGGTGTCGCTCAACAGCTCGATGTTGCCGCTCACTTGGAGTCCCCCTCGGTGTCGTACAGGCCGAAGTAGCGGGCCGCCGTGTCCATGTCCTTGTCGCCGCGCCCGGACAGGTTGACGACGATCAGGCCGTCCTCGCCCAGCTCCCGGCCGACCTCCAGCGCACCCGCGAGGGCGTGCGCCGACTCGATCGCCGGGATGATCCCCTCGGTGCGCGACAGGAGGCGCAGGGCCTGCATCGCCGCGTCGTCGGTGACCGCGCGGTACTCGCCGCGACCGCTGTCCTTGAGGTACGCGTGCTCCGGGCCGATGCCGGGGTAGTCGAGCCCCGCCGAGATCGAGTACGGCTCGGTGATCTGCCCCTCGTCGTCCTGGAGGACGTACGACCGGGAGCCGTGCAGGATGCCGGGCTCCCCGGCCGTCAGGGTCGCCGCGTGCTCACCCGTCTCGACGCCGTGCCCCGCCGGTTCGCAGCCGATGAGGCGTACGTCAGCGTCCGGGACGAACGCGTGGAACAGGCCGATGGCGTTGGAGCCGCCGCCGACGCAGGCGATCGCCGCGTCCGGGAGGCGGCCCGCGCGCTCCAGGATCTGGCGGCGGGCCTCGACGCCGATCACGCGGTGGAAGTCGCGGACCATCGCCGGGAACGGGTGCGGGCCCGCGACCGTGCCGAACAGGTAGTGCGTGCGGTCGACGTTGGCGACCCAGTCGCGGAACGCCTCGTTGATCGCGTCCTTCAGCGTGCGGCTGCCGGACTTCACGGCGATGACCTCGGCGCCGAGCATGCGCATGCGCGCGACGTTCAGCGCCTGGCGCTGGGTGTCGATCTCGCCCATGTAGATCGTGCAGTCGAGGCCGAACAGCGCGCACGCGGTGGCCGTCGCGACGCCGTGCTGGCCCGCGCCGGTCTCCGCGATGACCCTGGTCTTGCCCATGCGCTTGGTGAGCAGGGCCTGACCGAGGACGTTGTTGATCTTGTGGGACCCGGTGTGGTTGAGGTCCTCGCGCTTGAGGAACATCCGGGCACCGCCCGCGTGCTCCGCGAAGCGCGGCACCTCGGTGAGGGAGCTGGGGCGGCCGGTGTAGTTGACCAGCAGATCGTCGAGTTCGCGGGCGAACTCCGGGTCGTGCTTGGCCTTGTCGTACTCGACGGCGACCTCGTCCACGGCGGCGACGAGCGCCTCCGGGATGAACTTGCCGCCGAAGTCGCCGAAGTAGCCCTCGGCGCTGGGGATCTGACCCTCGGGGTCGGGAATGAAGAACTCGCTGGACATGCGAAAACCTCACGGTGAGTCGGATGGGAGAAGCATCAATTCGCCGTGGGGTACGGGGACTTACGACACGCGGGCCCCCGCGCCCCTGAGACCGGGGCGCCGCTGCCATCGCATGCCGTTCACCTGACCGGGTTCGTCCCCGATGACGTACCGCACCCTCCGGCCGTGCACCTTGCGCGCGGGCGCGCGGCAGCCCCGGGGGCGGCAGCCGCGCGCGAGGCGCGCGTGCCGTTCCTGGGAGGCCGGAGTGGGAGTCATCGTCGTCAGCCTAACGGGTGATCACGCGCGCCCGTGCCGGATCGCCGGGTGCTCCCCCGCCGCGACCAGGTCCGCGACCGCCGTCTTCGGGTCCTTGCCGGTGACGAGGGACTCGCCGACGAGTACGGCGTCGGCGCCCGCGTTGGCGTAGGCGATCAGGTCGTGCGGGCCCCGGACGCCGGACTCGGCGATCTTGACGATGCCGTCGGGAATCTCGGGGGCGACGCGCTCGAACGTGGAGCGGTCCACCTCAAGGGTCTTGAGGTTGCGCGCGTTGACGCCGATGACCTTCGCGCCCGCGGCGACCGCGCGCTCGACCTCGTCCTCCCCGTGGACCTCGACGAGCGCGGTCAGGCCGATCGACTCGGCGCGCTCGACCAGGGACTCCAGGGCGGGCTGGTCGAGGGCGGCGACGATCAGCAGCGCGATGTCCGCGCCGTGCGCGCGCGCCTCCCACAGCTGGTACGACGTGACGATGAAGTCCTTGCGCAGGACGGGGATGTCCACGCGCGCGCGTACGGCGTCGAGGTCGGCCAGCGAGCCGCCGAAGCGGCGCTGTTCGGTGAGGACGGAGATCGCGGCGGCGCCGCCCGCCTCGTAGTCGGCGGCGAGGCCCGCCGGGTCGGCGATCGCGGCCAGCGCGCCCTTGGAGGGGCTGGAGCGCTTGACCTCGCAGATCACCTTGACGCCGTCGCCCTTGAGGGCCGCGACGCCGTCCTTGGCCGCCGGAGCCTTGGCCACGCGCTCCTTCAGCTCGTCGAGGCTGACGCGCGCCTGCCGCTCCGCGAGGTCGG
Organism: Streptomyces niveiscabiei; assembly: GCF_001419795.1. Taxonomy (GTDB): domain Bacteria; phylum Actinomycetota; class Actinomycetes; order Streptomycetales; family Streptomycetaceae; genus Streptomyces; species Streptomyces niveiscabiei. Next base: position 3,273 of record NZ_LIRL01000032.1, on the reverse strand, counting down.
CACGGACTCCGTCGATGATCTCGTCGAGCACACTCACGCGAGTGGCCCCCTTCCGGGTGGTGACTTTTCCTTGACAGCGATGGTATCCGCCGTACCGCACGAGCCCCGCATCAGGCCGACGCCGGTCCCACTACCTGGACATTCCCCCGTCGATCAAGGCCGAAGCCAGCCACCGACCGGCAGGTTCCGGACAACGGTGAAGACCAGCAGGAACGCGCCGATCGCCCACAGATGCGCGTTCCCGAGCACCACGCGCGCGGGGCGCCCCCGCGCCGCGCGGACCACCCAGACAGTCCACACGACGGCGAACCCCAGATAGGCGAGCACGGCGGCGGCATTGTCCTGGAGCGCGCCCAGGAAGTCCCCGTGCGCGAAGGCGTGCGCGCTGCGCAGCCCGCCGCAGCCGGGGCAGTACACGCCGGTCAGCTGGAACAGCGGGCAGACGGGGTAGTGCCCGGGCTCGTTGGGGTCGACGGTCGCGACGTATCCGAACGCCCCCACGACGGCCGCCATGATCCCCGCGGGGACGGCAAGACGCGCGAACACGCCGGAGGAAGGTTTCACCGGGCTCTCGGTGCTGTCGGTCGTCATGTCTCGCATTGTGCCCGCGGGGGCGGCGAAAGCACCCGCGCACGCGCGAGGGCGGCTCCAGCACACCGTCTCGGTGTCCGGGCCGCCCTCGGAAGTCTCGTGACTCGGGGGGAGTCGGGTCAGCTCTCGGCCTTGGCCGGGGTGCCGTAGGTGATGTGCTCGGGGAGGTCGCGGAAGCCCTTCGGCTGGCCGAGGCCCATGCCCTTCATGATCAGGCCGACGACACCGCCGAGGACCGAGATCACCATGCCGGCCCAGAAACCCAGCGGCTCCGCCATCACCATGAACGCGCCCGCGACGCAGAACCCGATGAAACAGATCGTGACACCGGTCCAAGCGGCCAAAGTGTGACCGTGGCTGCTGCCCGCCATGACTTGCTCCTCATGCTGTCCATGTGACGCCCAACCCGGACGCTCACCCACATTGTCCCGCACGCACCCGCGCGCGGGACGCCGGGGTGTCCCGCGCCCGCGCCCGATTCACCACAACGGGACCACGCGTGCGTACGGGCCCGGCGAACGCTACGCCGGATCCGCCCCCGTCGGGTCCTCGCCCCGGTCCAGCGCCTTCCACATGTCCTCGGGCCGGTCCGGGTCGGCCGGCTTGGCGGTACGGCGGGGCCGCGGCGTGCCGTCACGCTCGTACCGCCCCGACATCCCGGGCCACAGACGGCCGTAGCGCAGGGCGAGGAGCCCGGCGAGCAGGAGCAGGGCGCCACCGGCGGCGGCGACGTACGGCCAGGCCGTGTGGGAGAGCGCGGCGACCGTCGCGGACGTGTCACCGGACGCCTTCGCGGCCTGCTCGTCGAGCGCGGAGCTGTCGTCCGCGCCGGAGATGGCGGCGAACAGGATTCCGGCGCCGGAGAGCGCGAGAACGGCGGACACGGCGAGGCGGCCCGCCCGGCGGACGGCGAAGACGGCGACGAGCGCGGCGAGGCCCACTATCGCGAGCGCCGCGGGCACACCCGTGACGTCGCTGCCCTTCGCGGTGAGCCGGAAGGCGCCGCCCGCGACCGACGCGGTCCCCTCCGACCAGCGCTGCCGGGTGGCCAGCAACGCGACAGCCGCCCCCAGCGCCCCGCTGAGCAGGGCGAGGGCGAGGCTACGACGTCCGGAGCGGGCGGCTCCGGCTCCGGGGCGGGGTTGAGGCACAGCAGTCACGTACCCCACTATCGCCTGAACCCCGGGCGTTCCGTCACCCGGGGTTCATTTCCGGCGCGGAAGGGCTCTGCCGGGCGTGTCAGGCGCTCCCGCCGAGCCGGTTGGCCGTGTGGACCGCCCGCAACACGGCCGCCGCCTTGTTGCGGCACTCCTGGTCCTCGGCGACCGGGTCGGAGTCGGCGACGATGCCCGCGCCCGCCTGGACGTACGCGGTGCCGTCGCGCAGCAGCGCCGTGCGGATGGCGATCGCCGTGTCGGAGTCGCCCGCGAAGTCGAGGTAGCCGACACAGCCGCCGTACAGGCCGCGCCGGGACGGTTCGAGTTCGTCGATGATCTGCATCGCGCGGGGCTTCGGCGCGCCGGAGAGGGTGCCGGCGGGGAAGCAGGCCGTGAGGACGTCGAAGGCGGTACGGCCCGGCGCGACACGCCCGGTGACGGTCGACACGATGTGCATCACGTGGGAGTACCGCTCGACGGACATGAAGTCGACGACCTCCACGGAACCCGGCTCGCACACGCGCCCGAGGTCGTTGCGCCCGAGGTCGACCAGCATCAGGTGCTCGGCGCGCTCCTTGGGGTCGGCGAGCAGCTCGTCCGCGAGGGCCTGGTCCTCCTGCGGGGTAGCCCCCCGGTGCCGGGTCCCGGCGATGGGGTGGACCATCGCGCGCCCGTCCTCGACCTTGACGAGGGCCTCGGGGGACGAGCCGACGACATCGAACCCGTCGAACCGGAAGAGGTACATGTACGGCGACGGGTTGGTCGCCCGCAGCACCCGGTACACGTCGAGCGCGCTGGCCGTGCACGGCGTCTCGAACCGCTGCGAGGGCACGACCTGGAACGCCTCGCCCGCGCGGATGCGCTCCTTGATGTCCTCGACGGCGGCCATGAAGTCGGGCCCGCCCCACAGGGCGGTGTACTCGGGCAGTTCGGAGGGCGGCAGGACGGCGGGCGGCTGGGCGACCGGGCGCGAGAGGTCCGCCTCCATCGCGTCGAGCCGCGCGACCGCGTCCGCGTACGCCTCGTCGACGCCCGTGTCGAGGTCGTTGTGGTTGATCGCGTTGGCGATCAGCAGGACCGAGCCCTCCCAGTGGTCCATCACCGCGAGGTCGCTGGTGAGGAGCATGGTCAGCTCGGGGAGCCGGAGGTCGTCGCGCTCGCCGGGGCCGATCTTCTCCAGGCGGCGGACGATGTCGTAGCCGAGATAGCCGACCATGCCGCCGGTGAACGGCGGGAGGTCCTCCGCGTGGGGCGTGTGGAGCGTCTCGATGGTCGCCCTCAGGGCCGCGAGGGGGTCGCCGTCGACGGGGACGCCCACGGGCGGGGTGCCCAGCCAGTGCGCCTGGCCGTCGCGCGCGGTGAGGGTGGCGGCGCTGCGGACGCCCACGAAGGAGTAGCGAGACCACTGATACGCCGTTCGGCCGTTCTCCGCGGACTCCAGCAGGAACGTGCCGGGGCGCTCGGCGGCGAGCTTGCGGTAGAGCGCGACCGGCGTGTCGCCGTCGGCGAGGAGCTTGCGGGTGAC
>NZ_LIRL01000319.1 GCF_001419795.1 Streptomyces niveiscabiei | reverse complement strand
ACCCTCACCACCACCCCGGTCTCCTCCCACACCTCCCGCACAGCGGCGTCCTCCTCCGACTCCCCGGCTTCAACCTCCCCCGCCGGAAACTGCCAGGACAACTCCCCTTCCCGCACCCGCCGCCGGACGAGCAACACGCACCCCTCCCGCACAACAACCGCAGCCGCGATCGCCGGCCGGTCGTCGTCACTCGGCGTCTCCGTGGTCATATCGCTCCTTCAGGGCCGCCAGGACGGGAGGGAAGATGGCACTCACGGGGATGAAGCGCTCGATCAGGTCGTCCGCCACCCACATGACATCGACATTCTCGACGATGTCCCTGTTGGCGGCCTCTCCGGCGAGGAACTCGCAGAGAAAGTACTCACATTGCACAGACGTGACGGGGTGAAGCCTGGTGCCGAGTAATCGGGTGACCGTACAGCGCACGCTCGTCTCACCCAGAGTCTCCCGAACCGCCGCGCTGGCCGGGTCGCCGCCCGGTTTGATCACTCCGGCGGGAAACTGCCAGCCGACGCCGGTGGCTCCGTCGTCACGGCGGCACACCAGGAGAACCTCTCGCGCACGTACGACGACCGCGATGGCGACCCTCAACGGCTGAACCGTGGGATCACCGCTTCCCGGCGTGGATCGCCGCTCCGACGTCAGCATCAGCACGAACCGCTTCCTCACAGTCGGCGGTACCGATTCGTACACTCCGTCGAGCAACTGCTGTGTCTCACCCCGGAGTACGGCATCAGGGTTGGCGCGCCAGCCCGCCACGGTACGCGGAGCGATGCCGAGGCGCTCGGCGAACCCTTCGTTCGTCATCCTCAGAGCCGCTTGCAGGACACACGCGTAGTGGCCGTTCCAGACTTCCACCACATCCATCCCGGCCTCCCCACGCACCACGATCGATGGAAAAGACGCTGCACGCTGATTGCACTCTTACTGCATCATCCGTGCCTGGTGAGCTTAGGTCGAGAACGATTCACTCGTCACAGAGTCGAATCAGATCGTCTCATGAAGCCTTCCAGGAGCGCCGATGTTCCCGGCTCAACTCCCCCTCCGGTTCGCATGGCTTGAGATCACAGGTCTCTGTAATCTCAACTGCCGACACTGCTACGCAGAATCCTCGCCACAAGGGGATCACGGCGACATGACCGAAACCGACTGGATACGCGTGATCGACCAGCTCGACGAAATGGGCGTGCGTGACATTCAGTTCATCGGTGGTGAGCCGACGCTGCACCCGGGACTCTCCCGCTTCATTCGCCACGCCGGGAAGTACGGCATGCGTATCGAGGTGTTCAGCAACATGACCCACATCAAGCCCGAGGTGTGGGATGCGCTGCAACTCCCCGGCGTACGGTTGGCGTTCAGCTACTACAGCGACGAGGCGTCGGGGCACGAGGCCGTGACCGGCACGCGCGGATCACACGTCGGCACCCGAACCAACGTCCAGCGTGCGCGTGAACTCGGAATCGAGATGCGCGGCAACATCATCGACGTACGGGAAGGGCAGCGAGGACAACAGGCGGAAAAAGAGTTACTGCGACTCGGAATCAGGGATGTCCGTACGGACCGTATCCGGCCGTTCGGCCGAGGCGCCGACGGGAAACCGCCTCGCTTTGAGGAGCTGTGCGGAATGTGCGGACGCGCCAAGTTCGCCGTTCTTCCCGATGGACGGGTGACACCCTGTGTGTTCTCGCGGTGGATGGAAATCGGGAACGTCCACCGGCAGACGCTCGCCGAAATCTACAGCAGCGAGGCGATGAACGCCGCCCGCTCCGATCTGGAAAGGGAATTCCCGCACACCGCACCGCACATGGCGCCGACATGCCTTCCGGAGTGCAATCCCAGCTTCGACAGCTGTTCGCCGCAGACCGTATGCGCACCTGACGCCGCCTGCGGCCCCACGGGGAGCGGGGACGACGACGGCGGAAGCGGATCGCTGCCCCGCACCGACTGCTGAACGAGCCGTACCGCACACGGGGGAATCCTTCCTGCCCGCCACCGATCAGCGCCGTCGGCGGGTAGCGTGTCGCCCCCGAGTCCGCTTGCGGCACTGGAGCAGCGATGGCCGAAACCCCCCTCTACCTTGCCCGCCTGGACATGTACGCCCGGTTCCTCTCCGCCGTCGATGCCGAGTCGCATGTCGTGTGGCATCGGCAGGACGGCCGGTACGCGAACGAACGCGAGGCGATCGACGCCGTGGACCGCGCGTATGCGGCGACCCGGGCCGCCTTCAACCCCATCGACCTCGAAGGTGTCGGCCCGCACAAGGAAGCCCGGCTGCTGCTCGATCGGCTCGCGGCCATGCACAAGGAGGGCGGCACGAATCCCGACTGGAAGGACTTCAAGGCGGCGAGGGAAGCGTTCGCGGCGACGGCCGGCGCGTACCTGAGGAGCCTGCGCGGCGACGAGTGACCAGTCGGCCGGGGTACGTCACCCGCCGACGTACTCCAGAAACGGCACCGACTCCGCGACCGCCAGCCGTCGCCATCTCCGGTACGGCTCCGGGTCGCCCTCGTACAGCTCGCGGCCGGTCTGCGTGCCGTCGGGGCGGTAGTTCATGAGGACGACCTTGGACTCGTCGAACATCCAGAAGTCCTGGTCCGGGAGGCCGGGGTTCGGGCGGTCGGTGAGGTCGAGGATGCGGATGTCCTCGCCGGCGGTCACGTGGTGGCGGTAGTAGTACTCGAACTCGAAGCGGAGGTAGTCGGAGAGGGGGCGGGTGAGGACGTGGACCCGGCCGACGTACTTGCCCTCCCCGGTCCACGCCCGGACCTCGTCCATCCACGCGGACGCGTAGTCGTCCGGCGACTTCTCCCCCGCGAGGAACCTCGCCAGCTTCTCCGCCTCCTGCGGCACCGTGTAGACCGGCAGCGTCTCCAGCCGCCACGCCTCACTGCGCATCGAGTCGAAGCAGTCGTTCCACGCGTCACCATCCAAGAGCACGAAATGCCTCCCTCAACACCGACTCCGGGATCTCGACGAGCCCTTCCCCGGCAGATCGACCCCGTCGCCGTGCGGTACACGTCTCGACGACGGTAGACAGAGCGGGGGGTGACGTCCATGTCTGGGCACCGCTATGCGCGTTCTCGCATAAACAGGGCGTACCACCGGGCGCCGGAGGAGCCCTGGGACCCGGTATGTATGAAGCCCCTTCCTTCGAGGAGCAGCCCATGGGCATCACCCGCGAGCACATCCGCGAGACCCTCGCCGCGTACGTCGATGCCCGGCCCGGGGAGAAGGGGTTCCTCGCGTCGGTCGTGGAACTCCTTGACACCGACGCCGAGTTGGCCAGCCGCAAGGAGTTCCGGGGGCACGCCACCGCCGGGGCCGTACTCGTCGACGACGACGCGCGAGTCCTGCTCGTCCACCACAACGCGCTCGGCATCTGGCTCACGCCGGGCGGTCATCTGGAGCCCGAGGACAGCACCCTCCTGGACGCCGCCCTGCGCGAACTCGGCGAGGAGACGGGCATCTCCGCCGACGTCGCCCCGCTCCTGCCCCTGCCGGTCCACATCGACGTGCACCCCATCCCGGCGAACCCCGCGAAGAACGAACCCGCGCACCAGCACGTCGACTTCAGGTACCTGTTCCAGCTGACCGGAAAGGGCGACATCACCTTGCAGACGGAGGAAGTGAGCGGCTCCGCCTGGCGCCCCCTGGACGGCATCACCGACCCCGCTCTCCGACAGCACGTCCACACGGCCCTGCGCTGAGACGGCCGCCGAACCGGGGGCTGTGGAGCATCCATGGGGCTCAGCGGGGCCCTCGGCAGACGAGGACGCCTCCCCGGCAGGTGATGCGGAACGAGCCCTCCGCCTCGATGACCTCGTCGACCCGCTCTCGCGCGCGCTCGATCGTCTCCCGGAAGGGAACACCCGCCTTGTCCGCCCAGGCTTCGTAGGAGGCCAAGTGCGCGACGACCGGTTCGGCCTCGGTCACCTCGATCACCCCGGGGAGAGGGATCGTACGAAGGTCGCCGAAGACCTGGCCGAGGATCGCCGGGGCGTCTTCCAGGGTGAAGCGGGCGGAGAGCTGTACTCGGGCCGGGCCCTTCTCGATGCCGAGCACATCGCCTGCGGCCCGGCGCCAGAGCTGCTCCAGTTCCCGCTTGTCGGTACGGCTGTTGGTGGAGACGATCGCGATCCCGCCGGGCGCGAGTACCCGGCCCAACTCCCGTACCGCCAGCGCCTGGTCCCTCACGTGGTACAGCATGTGCAGCGCCAGCACCGCGCCGAGGACTCCATCGGCGACGGGAAGCTGCTGGACATCCGCGACGACCGCCCCGGGGACCGCGTCGAGGATTCCGGGGGAGACGTCCATCGGGAGCACGCACAGGTCGGGACGCTCCTCCCGCACCCGGGTGACGAACTTTCCGTTGCCGCAGCCGACGTCCGCCACCACACCGCGTACATCGGCCAGTTCGTTCACGACGATGCCCGGGAGGTCGTGGCGCGGGGTCTGCCACCGGTACAGGGACTGACGGGCGGCAAGGTGCTCAGCCGTGCCGTACGCCTTGGTGGAGAGAAGGCCGCGGTCGGTGACGGAAGGGTCATGTGTGGGCTGAGCAGTCATCGAGGCTCCCTGGGGTTGTCGGCGAGCAGGGCGGCGCCGCTGACGTACTCCAGGAACGGCACCGACTCCGCGTACGCCGGCCGCCGCCTCCTCCAGCACGGAATCTCCGCCCCCACCGGAAAGCTACTATGCGTGCCTTCACATAAACAGAGCGTATTACCGGACTTCGCCTGGAGGACCCCGCGTTCGAAGGACTCCCCGAGTGGATGGTGCCGCCCAGGGCGGGGGGGTTCGAGGTTGCGGGGGACTCGACCTCGCGGGTCTCTCGCCCTGACGGGTGTCAGAGGAGGGGGGCCGTCCACTGTTCCAGAACCGCTTCGCGGTCGCGGGAGTGGAGGGTTTCTGTGGGGTGGGTGGTGGTCCACCAGTCGGTGAGGGTTGCCGGGGAGGCTGTGCCGCGGACGAAGTGGGAGAGGAGGGCGAGGGAGAGGTCGACCTCGCGTTGGGTGTAGGCGGTGGCCGCGGCGGAGGGGGCGGTGGTTTCGATGGTGTGGTCGGGGGTG
>NZ_LIRL01000318.1 GCF_001419795.1 Streptomyces niveiscabiei | reverse complement strand
AGGTCGAAGCGTGCGGCGAAGTCGTCGACGAAGACGGGCATCACGTTCGCCCCGCCGTTGCCGAGGGTGACACCGGATACGAGCGCCACCACGACGCCGAGGGTGAGGGCGGGGCCTCGCGTGCTCATCGAGGGCTCCTCGGTGCGGGGCCGGTCACCGGGCGTGCGTCAGGCATGGGATTCCTCAGGTGGGGGGAGGGAGCGGGAGAACGCGGGCCGGAAGGGGGGCGGTCAGCCGGCCCAGACGTCCTCGACGTACACGCCGGACTCGATGAGCGCGGCCAGCCAGGCGGTGGCCTCGGTGTCGTCCGCGCCGGTGCGTTCGCGGTAGATCGCCCTGAACGCCTCCCGCACGGCCGGGGCCATCCGGCGGCCGTCGCCGCAGATGTGGACGCGCCCGCCGGCCTCCAGCGCCGCCCAGACCTCGTCGCTCTCGCGGGCGATGCGGTCCTGCACGTAGCGCGCGCCGTCCTCGGGAGCGCGGGAGAAGGCGGGGCGCATGCTGACGGCCCCGGCCGCCTCGGCGGTCTCGAACTCGTCGCGGTGCAGGTAGTCGACGTCCGGGTGGTCGCAGCCGAAGTAGCACAGCAGCGTGCCGGTGGACCCGCTGTGCAGGCGGTCCAGTACGGCGCCCCGGAAGGGCGCGAGGCCGGTGCCGGCGCTGACGAGGATCACCGGTACGGCGTCGTCGTCGGGGAGGCGGAAGTCCTCGTTGCAGGGCAGCACCCGGGCCTGGACGGTGTCGCCCGCCTCCAGGGTCTGGACGTGGTGGGAGGCGATGCCCTGGAAGGTGCCGTCGCCGGCGTGGTGGGGTGCGGCCAGCAGGGACACCATCAGGTCGACGGTGTGCGGCGTGGCCTGGGCGGAGGAGGAGACCGAGTAGTGGCGGGGCCGCAGCACCGGCAGGAGTTCCAGGAAGCGTTCGAAGGGCAGCTCGCAGGCGCGGTAGCGCTCCAGGAGGTCCAGGACGCTCGACCGGGTTCCCGTCCCGGCGAGTTCCGTGAGGGGCCTCTTCTCCGGCGGGCAGGCGGTGTGCTCGGCGAGTACGGCGACCTGCTCGGGGGTGGCGGGGTCCTGGAGTTCGACGAAGTCGGTCAGCAGGCGGCGCAGGGTCAGCGGGCGGTCGACCGGGAGGGCGCCGCGGCTGCGGCGGCGGGCCCGCAGGGCCACGGTGCGGTCCAGGTCGAGGGCGAAGCGGTCGGCGACGCGCCGGACCAGCGCTTCGGGGTTGCGCGGCAGGAGGGCGAGGTGGTCGCCGGTGCGGTAGGTGACGCCGTCGGGCAGGCGCAGCCGCAGGAAGCGCTTGGAGCGGCCCGACTCGTGGTCCGTGTCGACGAGTTCGTACGCGTCGAGCACCTCCATGGGCCGTACGCCGTGCCGTGCGGCGAGTTCGCCGGTCACCGACTCCGCGGCGTCCTGGAGTTCGTACAGGCCCCCTTCCTCCTGCGGCTCGGCCGAGGCGGTCGTCGTGCCGGAGCCGTAGCGGTCCAGGAGGGCGTTCCACAGGTCGGCGCTCCAGCGGTCGACGGTGCCGGCGAAGTCGCCGGAGGCGTCGGCGGCGCCGCGTTCGAGGAGGGGGACGGCGCCGGCGGCCCTGAGGCGTTCGTCGATGAGGGCGGGGACGCGCTGGTAGGTGGCGGCCCAGTTGCGGTCGCCGACGCCGAGGACGGCGTACGGGAGGCCGTCGAGCGCGCCGGGTTCCAGGGTCTCCAGCCAGGTGACGAAGGCTGCGGCGTCGTCGGTGGGGCGGCCGTTGTAGGAGGCGGCGACGATGACGACGGGGCCGTTCAGCTGGTCCACCGCGGAGTCGAGGGGGGCCACGGAGGGGGTGAAGCCGTGGGTGTCGCCGTCCGTCGCGAGGTCGCGGGCGATGCCGGCGCAGGTGCCGAGGTTGGAGCCGTGCAGCAGGGTCAGCGCGGTGCCGGTGGCGGACCGGGTCAGGGGGCGGTCCTGTACGGAGGCCGCGCCGATCGCCGCTGCGGGGGTGCGGCGTTCGGCCGCCGAGCGGCGTATCAGGCGCAGGGTGAAGCCCTCGGGCTTGATCGTCAGGGACTGCTTGATCTTCAGCTGGTAGTCGGTGTGGTCGTCGAAGCGGTAGCGGTGGACCAGCAGGCCCAGCAGCAGGGTGGCCTCGTGCAGGGCGAACTGGCGGCCGATGCAGGCGCGTTCACCGCTGCCGAACGGTTTGTACAGGTGGATCGGGCGGGCCGCCTCGCGCTCCGGGGTGAACCGGTCGGGGTCGAACAGTTCGACGTTCTCCCCCCAGGCGGGGTCGCGGTGCAGGGCCGGGGTCAGCACCATCAGCGTCTCGCCCTTGCGGACGGCGTACTTCCCGCCGATGACCGTGTCCTCGACCGGCTCCACCGCGAACGCGGGCGCGGTCGGCCACAGCCGCAGGGTCTCGCTGAGCACCTGGCGGATGTAGGTGAGCTTGCCGATGTCGCCGTAGTCGGGGTCCGGGGTGTCGGTGTCGCCCCACAGGGCGTCGACCTCGGCCTGGGCGCGGGCCAGCACCTCGGGGTGCTTGGTCAGGTAGTACAGGGCGAAGGACAGGGCGCCGCTGGTGGTCTCGTGGCCCGCGATGAGGAACGTGTTCACCTGGTGGCGGATGTTGACGTCGTCCAGGAGTTCGCCGGTCGCGGGGTCCTCGGTGTGGAGCATACGGCCCAGCAGGTCGTCCGTGCTCGGGTCGCCTGAGGCGCGGCGCCGGCGGATGACCTCGTCGACGAGGTCCGTCATCAGCTCGACGTCCTTGTGGAACCGGTCGGTCTGCTTCCACCTGAACAGTTCCGAGCCCGGCACGGACTCGCCCTTGAGCTGGGTGAAATGCATGGCGCGGTTCATGGCGTCGACGAAGGGGTGGGGCTCGTCGCGGCTGAACGACTCGAAGTCGTAGCCGTATCCGCACAGGCCGATCGTGTCGAAGGTCAGCCGGGTCATGTCCTCCGGGACGTCGACCGGGTGCTCACCCGCCGCCCGGTCCCACTTGGCGACGAGCGAGCGGGCCACGCGCAGCATGGTCGCGTGGTAGCCGCGCATCGCGCCGAGCGAGAACGCGGGCATCAGGATGTTGTGCGCCTTCTGCCAGTTGGGCTCGTCGTTGAAGGCGGTGAACAGGCCGTCCCCGACGACCTGCCGGATCTCCACGAGGTCGTCGTACACGTTCTTGCGGAAGCGGGTCTCGTCCACCAGCTCGGTCACCAGGTCGAGGCCGCCGACGACGACGGTCTCCGTACCGAAGACCCTCACCCTGAACACCGGCCCGAGCTCCTTCACCTCCTTCATGAGGTGAACCAACCCGTCGGCCCCCTTCGGAATGTCCAGGGCGTGACCGATCAGCGGGAGCGCCGGGCGCTCGGGGATGGCCTCGGTCGTGTCGGCAGTCGTGCGGGGCATGGGCGGGCCTTTCGTCGTGCGCCAGCGGTCGCTTGTGGATCACCATACAGACGACATTGTCGTCTGACAAAGTCGTAAGAATGTGTCGCTCGACACGGGCAGTTGACAGAACCGGGGGTGGGGTGGAGGTCGCCTACCCGTCTCTGGCGCTGCGGGCGCGCTGCTCGTCGGGCGTCGCCTCGCCGAAAGAATGTGCGCGGAGGTGTCGATCCCGGCAGCCTCCGTTCGACGCTCAGGTGAGAGAAGGACATCCACACGAGAGGCGAAGGCCATGCCCAAGGTCCGCGTACACAACGTCACGATCTCCCTCGACGGCTTCATGGCCGGCGCGAACCAGCGACTCGACGCCCCGTTCGGCGACGGTGTCGGCTGGGGTGACGATCTGCACAGCTGGTTCGTCTCCGCGGCGGAGGATGCCGCCGCTGGCAGGACCGGAATCGATGTCGACCACTTCACCCGCGGCGACCGGAACATCGGCGCCACGATCATGGGGCGGAACATGTTCGGCCCGCAGCGCGGGCCGTGGGAGGACGAGTCCTGGACGGGCTGGTGGGGCGACAACCCGCCCTACCACCACGACGTCTTCGTACACACCCACCACGTACGCCCGACGCTGAAGATGACCGGCGGAACAACCTTCCACTTCACCGACGGGCCCCTGGAGACCGTGTTGCAGCGCGCACTCGACGCCGCAGGCGGCAAGGACGTCCGCATCGGGGGCGGCGCGGCGGTCATCCAGCAGTACCTGCGGGCCCGGCTGATCGACGAGCTCCACCTCGTGATCGCGCCCTTGCTCATCGGACGCGGGGAACGACTCCTCGACAATCTGGCCGACGGCATCGACGGCTACCGGGTCTCCGAGCTGGTCAGCTCACCGAAGGTCACGCACGCGATGCTGATCCGCCGGTAAGGTTCGAGGACTCCGTTCAACCAGCCTCGTGTGGACCCACACTTGTGCGACTACGGCGTTCAAAGCACCCGCGGGCGCACGAGTGGCGGCTCAACTCCTTCGCGCCGTACACGACGGGGATCGACGGGCAGAACGTGCACTTCCTGCATGCGCGGTCCCGGGCTTCGGTTTCTCCGGCCCCACCACCGAGCCGGGCTGGGACGTCGCGCGGGTCGCGGGGGGGGGGGGCGTGGGCCGAGCTGATGCGGCGCCTGGGGTACGCGGAGAAGGCACGCCTGGACGGCTACCGCCGGTTCTCGGACGAGCTGTCGGGCTACATGAAGCTCCAGTCCACCCGGCCGCAGGCCCTCTCCCCGGTCGGGCAGCTCGCCTGGATCGTGGAACCCTTCCGTCAGTGGACCGACTCCCGCGACGTGCCCGAGGACGCCGTCGACCGCGACCAGATGCTCACGGACGTCACGCTGTACTGGCTCACCGGCACCGCGGCCTCCTCGGCCCGCTTCTCCAAGGAGAACGCCGCGAGCTGGGGAAGCTTCCGGCCACTTCGTTGCGATGGAGGCGGCGCCCGGCGACGCGAGGGCGGCCCACGAGCGGGCCCCGAACCGCGTCGACCGCAGGGTTCTCGCCGGCCCCGCAGGCAGGTGGCATCGACGACGGAGCCGGCGAGAGTACGGGATGAGCTAGACGCCGTCGACGAGTCCGCCGGCGATCCGGTCGAACTCCTCCAGGACGTCGAGGAGTCCGGCCCGGCCCCACAGGGCGAGCCCGAGGGCGGTGACGCCGACGGCCGTCATGTGGAGGGCGCCCAGCAGGTCCTGTCCCGACAGCGCGCGCATCGCCGGGCCATCGCCCCGGGCCCACGCCCGGGTCGCCTCGGTGATGGCGAGCTCGTAGTGGGCCGGGGCGGCGGTGGCGGCCTCGTCGGAGTACCTGACCAGTTCGCGGACGCTCCAGCGCCTGCCGGTCAGCTCCATGATGCTGATCGTGGAGCCCAGCAGGCCGCTCAGGACGGCGTACGCCTCGGTCCGGCCGTCCGCGTCCAGACCGGCCAGCGCCGCCTGGACCGCGTCGGTGTCGTGATCGACGTAGGCCCGGACGACGTCCACCGCGTTGCTCATGAGCGTCACCGTACGGTCGCCCGGGCGCGCGGGGATCGGTCTCCCGGCGCAGCGGGCCTCGGAAGAAAGCACTAGGACCTCCGCGCCTCGGGAGACACACCTCCCTCACGGCGACGGCGCGGGGGCGAGGTTAAAGCGGGGCGAGGTCAAAGGGGGAGGAAAGTCTCCCTCCCGCAGGCCCGAGTCGCGGTGCCAGACTGCCCGCGTGACCGGCCGCCGCTCCCCCGGCACGCGGCTCTCCAGGTCCCTTCGACTCGACGAGGATCCAGCCTCCCCGGTTCGTGCTGCCGCGCGCAGCCGATCCGCCTGCGACGCGAAGGCATACGCATGTCCACTGAACTTCCCGAATCCGCCGACGCCGATGAGCCGTCCAGCGCGCCGACCCGGCGGACCTTCATCGCCACGAGCACCGCTGTGGCGGGCGGCGCGATCGGCGGCACGCTCCTCGGCGAGCGTCGGCACGGCCGTCGCCGACGCCTGCGACAAGGTACGGCGGCAGGCGATCGACCTCGCCGTCGGGGACGAGGAATCCCCGCTGTACGGGGTCGACGCCGAGGACGTGGTGGTGCGCGCGGGACGCCTGCACGTACCGGGCGACCCAGCGCGCGGCGAGACCTACCGCAGCCTCCTGGCCCGCAACCACCGCACCCACCTGGAGGCCGACGGCACCTACACCGGCCCCGGCAGCACTCCTACAACGCCACCTTCGCCGAGGTCGCCGTGGACGCGGACCTCGGCCTGGTGCGGGTGCGGCGGATGCTCGGCGTGTACGACGCGGGCCGCATCATCAGCCCCAAGCTCGCCGACAGCCAGGCCATCGGCGGCATCGTGGGCGTCATCGGTACGGCCCTGCTGGAGCACACGGTCACCGACCACCGCGACGGCCGGATCGTCAACGCGAACCTCGCCGACTACCTCGTCCCCGTCAACGCCGACGTCCCCGAGGTCCGGGCGATCTACCTGGACGGCGAGGACAACGGCGGCAACGCCCTCGGCGTCAAGGGGCTCGGCGAGGTCGTCCAGGTCGGCGTGGCGGCGGCGATCGCCAACGCGGTCTTCAACGCGACCGGCCGCCGGGTACGCCAACTGCCCATCACCGCCGAGCAGTTGCTCTGAAAAGGACCCGCCCATGCTGAACATCGCGGACACGCTGCTCCGCTGGTGCCGCGAGGCACGCCCCTTCGCCCTGGCCACCGTCGTCGGCGTCACCGGCAGCGCGCCCGGTTCGGGTACTCCGACGACGACGCCTTCGCCGTCGGGCTGACCTGCGGCGGCGGACTCGGGCGGATCGTCGCCGAATGGCTGCTCGCGCGGACCCGGACGACGGCAGGCCTGCCGCTCTCGCCCAGATCGTCGAGGGTCCCGGGGAACTGGTCGGCCGGATGCTGTACGCCGAGCTGCTGGACGACGCCGTGACCGGTGCGGTGCGCCGGGAGGTGAGCGCCTCGGTGCACGCGTCGCTGCGGGCCGGGCGTACGGCCCGGGTGGCGGTCGGCGGGGACGGGGCCTCCTGCCCGCAGCGTTTGTCGGTCCTGGTGCACGTCCACGCGTCGCGCCCCCGGATGCTGATCTTCGGCGCCGTCGACTTCGCCGCCGCCCTCAGCCGGGCCGGCAGCCTCCTCGGCTACCGGGTCACCGTCTGCGACGCCCGCCCCGTCTTCGCCACCGAGGCACGGTTCCCGGACGCCAACGAAGTCGTCGCCGACTGGCCCCACCGCTACCTGGAGCACACCGACGTGGACACCCGTACCGCCGTCTGCGTCCTCACCCACGACGCCAAGTTCGACGTACCCCTGCTGCGCACCGCCCTCGGACTGCCCGTCGGGTACGTGGGGCGTACTCTCGGTGAACGCCTGCGCCTGTTGCGCGAGGCGGGTGTGCCGCCGCGGCAGCTCGCCCGGCTGCGTTCACCCATCGGCCTCGACCTCGGTGTCCGTACCCCGGAGGAGACGGCGGTGTCCATCGTCGCGGAGATCGTCGCCCACGCGCACCGGGGTACGGGCCTGCCGCTGTCCCGGGGGCAGGGCCCGATCCACCGGCCGGTGCCGGTCAGCTGGAGCCGCTGGTCGGCGGCCCAGGAGGCCAGCAGGCGCAGGCGTTCGTTCGTGGGCGAGCCCGGCGCGGCGGTCCAGACGGTCAGGTGCTGGTCGGCGTCGGTGTTGGCGGTGTACGTGTCCCAGTCGAGGACGAGTTCGCCGACGACGGGGTGGTCGAGGGTCTTCGTGCCGACGGTCCTGGCGGCGGCCTTGTGCTCGCCCCACCACTTCGCGAACTGCTGGTCCCGGGTGGCCAGTTCGCCGACCAGCTCGATCAGGCGCGGGTCCTCGGGGTAGCGGGCGGCCTCCATGCGCAGCTGGGCGACGGCGGTCCGCGCCGAGGTCTCCCAGTCGGCGTACAGGGTCCGCATCGCCGGGTCGGTGAAGATCAGGCGGGGGTAGTTGCGGTGCTTCTCCGGGACCAGGGAGAAGTCGGTGACCAGGGCGGCGGCCAGCGCGTTCCAGGCGAGGATGTCGCCGCGGCGGGCGTGGCGGTGAGGTCGTCGAGGACGCGCTGGAGCTGCGGCTGGACCTGCTGCCGGCCGCGCCGCCGGGTGCGGGGCGCGGGCTTGCCGGCGAGCTGGAAGAGGTAGCCGCGCTCGTCGTCGTCCAGGTGGAGGACCCGGGCGAGGGTCTCCAGCACGGGGGCGGACGCCCGGATGCGGCCCTGTTCCAGCCGGATGTAGTAGTCGGTGCTGATCGAGGCGAGCTGGGCGACCTCCTCGCGGCGCAGCCCGGCGACCCGGCGGGGGCCGCCCGTCTCGGGCAGTCCGACCATGCGGGGGCTCAGCTCGGAGCGGCGTTGTGCGTCATGCTTCCCTTCCCGCGGAGGCGGACAGGTCCTGGCGGCGCAGGCCGGTCATGCGGTTCAGCATGGCATTCGGCGCGCTCCGGGAAGGAGGGGCACTTTCCTCCCAGGATGAATCCCTCCGCTTTCCGCGCCTACGCCCGGGTGTGAGCCTGAGTTCCGGGCGCCCCCGGAACCACTCGCTGCGTGCACCGCGAGTTCATGGGCACCTGCCAGGCCGAGTACGTCCGCATCCCCAACGCCCAGGGCACCCTGGAGTTCGGGGCCACCGGCATCGTCACCGAGCGCGGCGAGGAAGGCATCGCCCGCGTGCGGGAGTTGACGGGCGGGGTCGGCGCGGACTCGGTCCTGGAGTGCGTCGGTACGGCCGAGTCCATGCGGCAGGCGCTGCACTCGACCCGTCCCGGCGGCGACGTCGGCTTCGTCGGTGTCCCCCACGACGTCGCGATCGACGGCCAGGAGCTGTTCTCCCACGTCGGTCTGCGCGGCGGCACCGCGCCCGTGCGCAACTACCTGACCGGCCGCATCGCCCCCGGCAAGGTCTTCGACCTCACCCTGCC
>NZ_LIRL01000317.1 GCF_001419795.1 Streptomyces niveiscabiei | reverse complement strand
GGGGACGGCATGGGGGCGGCGTACGCGGGGGCCATCACGGTCGAGGTGTACGCCGGTTCGGTGGGAGCGGGAGCCGCAGCGGCCGGCGGGGACATGACCGTCGATGTGAAGGCGGGTGCGGCCGGGGCGGCAGGGGGTGCCATCACCGTTGACGCGTACGCCGGTTCAGCGGCGGGCCCGGCGGACGGCGTCATCACGGTCGACGTGAACGCCGGTTCGGCAGCCGCCGAGGGGCTCATCACCGTTGAGGTGAAGCCCTGTTCGGGCGCGGACGGCGACATGACCGTCGACGTGAAGCCCGACTCGGCCGACGCGTACGCCGGTTCGGCGGGCGCGGCGGAGGGGGTCATCACCGTTGACGTGAACGCGGGTTCGGCGGACGGCGGGTTCATCACCGTTGACGTCAGGGCCGGTTCGGGCGCCGGGGGTGCCATCACGGTTGACGCGTACGACGGTTCGGCGGCTGGTGCCGACGGTGACATGACCGTCGAGGTCAGGGCGGGTTCGCCGGCGGCCTGCGCCTGCTGGGTCTGCCAGGTCGACGTACCGGACGGGTCGTACGCGGCGAAGGCGCCGGTCTCCCACGTCGGAACCGACGGGAACGCACCCGTGTCCCGGGCGGCCTCTGCGGGGTTGTACATCGGGAGGGAGCCGGTGTTCCCGGCGGCGGCTGCGGGCGCGGACTGCGCGGCGGCCGTGGCCGGGAACGCGCCACCGGGCTGAGCGGCCGGGGAGGCGTACGCGGGGAACGTGCCGGTCTCCCACGACGGGACGGAAGGGAGGGCGCCGGTGTCACGTGTCGGGTCGGCGGGGTTGTACATCGGCAGCGAGCCGGAGTCCCAACTCTCCGCCGGGGGACGGGCGTCGGGCGCCTGCGCGACCGGAACCTGCCCGGTGGCGGTCGGATCGGGCGACATCTGCACGACGGGAATCGGCCCGGTGGCCGTCGGCGAGGCCGGCATCTGCGCGGCGGGCGACGGCATGACCGGTATCTGCCCGGTGGCCGTGGGGTCCGGGGACATCTGCGCGCCGAGGGGCGCCATGACGGCCGTGTGCGCCATGCCCGGGGTGACCATGGGGATCTGCCCGGTCGCCGTCGGATCGGGCGACATGACGGCCGTCTGGGCCATGGCCGGGGAGAGCGTCGGGATCTGGCCCGTGGCCGTCGGGTCGGGAGACATCGGTACGGGCGGCAGGAGCGCCGTCTCGGCGAAGGCGGACGGGACGACCGGGATCGGGCCGGTGGCCGTGACGCCGGGCATCTGGGCGGTCGCGGAGGCCGGGGGCAGGGCGGCGA
>NZ_LIRL01000316.1 GCF_001419795.1 Streptomyces niveiscabiei | reverse complement strand
TCGCGAAGGCGGAGCGGGAGGCGGTCACCGAGGAGGCGGCGCGGATGCTGGCGGTGATGCACCCGGGGACGCCGTACGACATCCGGTTCGCCGCCGTGATCCCGTAGCGGTCAGTCGGTGCGCCCGGTGACCGCGACCGTCATGCCCAGCCCGATCATCGTGCACCCGCCCGCGCCCCCGATGAGCGACAGCCGCCGCTCCGAGCGCGCGAACCAGGAGCGGGCCGCCGAGGCGGTCAGCCCCCACAGGGTGTCCGTGACCAGCCCGATCCCGATCGGCACCAGCCCGAGCACGAGCATCTGCGCGACGACGTTCCCGGCGGAGTGGTCCACGAACTGCGGCAGCGCGGCGGCGAAGAAGACGACGCCCTTGGGGTTGGTGACCCCCACGAGCGCCCCGTCGACCAGGGTCCGCAGATCCCCCCGGCGGGCGGTGGACCCCCGTACCTCCGTCACCTTCAGCTCCCGCCGGTGCCGCCACCCCTGCACCCCGAGGTACACCAGGTAGCAGGCCCCCGCGAGCTTCACCCCGAGATAGACCGCCGCCGACTCCTGCACCACCGACCCGAGCCCGAACGCGACCACGGCGACCAGCAGATACGACCCCACCACGTTGCCCAGCGCGCTCATCACCGCCACCCGCCGCCCGTGGGCCAGCGCCCGCCCGATCACGAACAGCACACTCGGCCCGGGGACGACGATCACGAGCAGGGACACGGCGGCGAACGCGAGCAGCCGCTCTTCGGAGACAATCATGGCGGACAGTCTCGCCGCCGGAACGGGCGCATGGATAGAGGGCGTTGCGGGCCGCTCGTGGAGGCCCGCAACGCCCCCTGATCGTGCTCCCGGGGGTACCTCTACGAGGTGACCTCGGAGGTGACGAGGGAGGAGAAGGCGGTCAGCCGGGTGTAGACACCCGGGTAACCGGCCTCCGCGCACCCCTCTCCCCAGGAAGTGATCCCTGCCAGGACGCCCCCGATGAGCAGGGGACCGCCGCTGTCGCCCTGGCAGGTGTCTGTGCCGCCGGTGGTGTATCCGGCGCAAACCATGTCGGACTGGACGAAGTCCGCACCGTAGGAGCTCCGGCAGCCGGCGTCGGACACGACCGGGACGGTCGCGGTCCGCAGCTGGTTGGAGGAGCCGCCGTTCTCGGAGGTGGTGCCCCAGCCGAGGATGCGCGCGGTGGTGCCGGCCGCGTACAGGCCCGTCTGGGTGGCGGAGACGTACGGTGCCGGGGTGTACGGCATCGGCGTCGCCAGGGTCAGGACGGCCACGTCGTCGCCCTCGGTGGTGTCCGTGTAGCCGGGGTGGATCCAGATGCCGGTGACCCGGCCGACCGTGCCGTCGGTGCCGTTCAGGTACGTCCGGCCGCCGACCACGCGCACGCTGCCCGTGGTCTCGCCGACCATGCAGTGCGCCGCGGTCACGACCTTCGTCGCGGAGACGAGGGTGCCTCCGCAGAACTGCTTCTGCGAGGCGTCCGTGATCTGCATCATGAACGGATACGACGAGGTGGTGGTCGTCGTACCGCCGACGATCGGCTGGGGTGCTGCCGATGCCGGCGGGGTGCCGAGCAGCAGCGTCGTCGCTGCCGCTGCGGCGGTTGCCGCCGAGGCGGCGGCGGCCCTTCTCGCACGGTCGAGCGCGGACAATGTGTCTCCTCGTGGGGGGGAGGTAGCCGTGGGGAGTACGCGCGGGTGCTGTGGGGGAGTCGTGCACGGGGGTCGCGGGACCGACCCCCGTGTGCCCGGGCGAGCGGCACGTCACAGAACCTACGGCCCGTCACACCCTCACCCCAATGAGGGAACCCCCTAGGGGACCCGGACAGGGAAAACCCTCGGTGTCCCCGGGGCGAACCGCAGGTGGAAGTAAACCCGCCGCTCCGTCAGGTGGCGCGCCGCCCCGCCGCGAGCCGCACGATGTCCACCCGGGAGCGGATGCCGAGCTTGCGGTAGACGCGCGTCAACGTGGCCTCCACGGTCTTGACGCTGATGAACAGCCGGGCGGCGATCTCCCGGTTGGTGGCGCCCTCCATGACGAGCGCGGCGACCTGCCGCTCCATCGAGGCGAGCCCCTCCAGCGCGTCGGCGGCGGGCGCCCGCTCCACGAGAGCGGGCGACTCGACACCGGACGCGAGAGCCGCGTCGACCTGCCGCAGCCAGGGCACGGCCCGGCACCGCCGGAAGAGGCGCGTGGCCTCGTCGTACGACGTCGGCCCCGGGCGTCCGGTGCGCAGCCGGGCCAGCGCGAACGCGGCGCGGGCCTCCTCCAGGGCGTACCCGAGCTTCGCCAGCCGGTCCTGCACGGACGTCAGCTGGGCGAGGGCGGTGTCGTGGTCGCCGCGCGCGGCCCGCACCAGGGCCTCGGCACGGTCGAGGACGGCGATGATGCTCTCGCGCCCGAGCCGTACGGCGTGCTCGCGGGTGACGTCGATGACGTCCTGCGCCTCGGCCGGCTCCCCGATCCGTACGAGGGCCTCGGCGAGGTCGCCCTGCCAGCGCCCGCGCGCGGGGTCGGTGATGCCGAGCCCCTGCTCCAGCTCCCGGACCCGGCGCAGCGACTGGACGGCGCCGGCCGCGTCGTCGGCGACGAGCTGGGCGTACCCGAGGGAGGCGAGGGCCTT
This sequence comes from Streptomyces niveiscabiei, assembly GCF_001419795.1. Classification (GTDB taxonomy): domain Bacteria; phylum Actinomycetota; class Actinomycetes; order Streptomycetales; family Streptomycetaceae; genus Streptomyces; species Streptomyces niveiscabiei. The sequence goes on along the minus strand of NZ_LIRL01000316.1, from coordinate 5,093 downwards.
GGACAGGTACATCTGGTCGCCGTCGCCCTCGGCCCGCCCGGCGGCCTCGCGGGCGAGCTCCAGGGCCCGTTCGACGTCGCCGCCGGACGCCTCGGCCTGGGACGTCAGCATCGCGGAGGCGCCGAGCCCGATCCCGGAGTCGCGCGCGAGGCGCAGCGACTCGCGGGCCAGGTCGAGGGCGCGCCCGCAGTGCCCGGAGCGCAGTTCGGTCTCGGCGAGGAACCGCTGGAAGTGCACCTCGCTCTCGACGACGCCGCGCCGCTGCACCTCCCGCAGCAGCGCGGTGATCGTCGTGCGCGCCTCGGGCAGCTGGTCGCTCATCAGCAGCCACCGGAACCGCGCCATCGCGGGCCCGTTGTGATGGCAGGCCACATCCGCGAACTGCGGTTCCCGCAGCGCCTTCTTGATGGTCTGGGGCGCGTCCGGATGCCCCATCAGGGTCTCGGTGGACGCCTGGAGCGACAGCGCCATCAGCTCCGTACGCCGGTCCCCGCCGCGCTCGGCGAGTTCGGCGGCGTGCGCGGACTGCCGGCGCGCCTCGGGGAACTCGCCGTCGACGACCAGGCCGCGCCAGGCCAGCTGGTAGTGGACGAGGGCGAGGAGGCGCGGGTCGTCGCCCGCGTCGGCGAGGACCTTCGGGAAGACGGCGTCGACCTCGCCGAGCGCCTGCCCGGCGGACTCGATGACGATCATCCAGGCGCGCACCCGGTCGGCGGGCGCGGTCACCCTGGTGAGGACGTCGTGCGCGATGTCCCGCGCGAAGTCGGCCTCCCCGGCGGTGATCGCGTCCTCGCCGGCCTCCAGGCGCCGCTCGTCCGGCGAAGGCGCCGCGCCCGGCGGGGTGTGCCGGGCTGCTAGCAGGCCGAGCGAGGCGGCGACCGAGGGGGCGCCCCGATCGCGGGCGAGGGCGGCGGCCTCCGAGAGCCGGTCGGCGACCTCCGGGTCCGTGCCGGTCGTCGCCAGCGCCAGGTGCCGGGCGCGCTCGATCGGGTCGGAGGCGGCCGTGGACAGCGCCGCGTGCGCGGCCCGCCGGTCCTGCGCGGGCGCCTCCGCGTACAGCGCGGCCGAGATCAGCGGGTGCGCGAACCGTACGGCCGGACCCTCCGGCTCGGTCGCCAGCAGGCCGAGGGCGGCGGCCTGCGCGGTCTCCGCCTCGGCGTTCTCCCGGCCCGCCGCGTGCAGCAGGGCCAGCGTCGGACGGGCGCCCGCGCTCGCCACCAGCAGGGTGCGGCGCGCCTCGGCGGACAGCATGTCGAGGCGGGACAGCACCAGCGCGCGCAGCGAGGTCGGCACCGGCAGCGGCTCGCCGGGGCGCGGCGCCGTCGGCATCTCGCTGAGCGCCCGGCCCAGCTCCAGCGCGTACAGGGGGTTCCCGCCGCTGGTGCGGTGGATGTCGCGGACCGTGGAGCGGGGCAGCTCCGTGTAGCCGCGGTGGTCGAGGAGCGCGGACACGTGCGCCCGCGAGAGCGCGTTCAGCCGGATGGCGAGGGTGTCGGGCGGCGACTGCCGCAGCTGCCGGTCGTACTCCTGGCCCTCCGTACGCACCGCGCACAGGACCTGTACGGGGGTGTCGCCGAGCCGGCGGGCCGCGAAGCCGAGGAGTTCGGCGCTGGCGGGATCCAGCCACTGCATGTCGTCCGCGACGACCAGGACCCGGCCGCGCGTGGCGAGCTGGCGCAGCGCCGAGAGGACCGCGAGGCGCAGGGCGAGGCCGTCGCGCTGGAGGGTGGACTCGCCGCGCCCGGTGAGCGCCGATTCGAGCGCCGTGCGCTGGGCCGCGGGCAGGGCGGTGGCCACGTCGTCCAGGACCAGGCCGAAGAGGTCGGCGAGGGCCAGGAACGGGAGATGGGATTCGGACTCGGTCGCCGAGCAGCGCAGGACCGTGTGCGCGCTCTCGCCGTAATCCGCGGCCAAAGCGCGCAGCACCGTCGACTTTCCAATTCCGGCCGGTCCGTGGAGCAGCACGCTGCCGCCCCGCGCGAGCTGGTCGCGGGCCGACACCCACAGCTCGTCCCTGCCGATGACCAGGTCGGGGCGGCATCGGGCAGACTCCTTGAAGTCCCGTCGCACGGTCACCGCTCCCCTCCGAGTGTCGTGTGCGGGGCAAATTCTAGGCAACGCCTCTTTGACATTCGGAGGGACTGCCGGGTGAGGGATATAACAGCCGACTGCATGGAGAAATTCAGTAAGCGGTTACCTGAATAATCTGTGCCCGTCCGGAGCCCCGGGACGGGCCCGGAACGGCGCGAATCCTCCCGTCCGCCATGGTTCACACCGGCACCCCTTCCCTGTCCGGAAACCGACTCTCCCACTCAGGGCAACAGCCCCGCCCGCCGCGCCGCGACGACCGCCTCGCCCCGGGTCCGCGCCCCCAGTCTGCGCATCGCCGACCGCAGGTAGCCCTTGACCGTCTCCGGCCGCAGCCCGAGCCGCTCGGCGGTCAGCGCGTTGGTCGCGCCGGCCGCCACGCAGGTCAGGACGTCCAGCTCGCGCGGCGCGAGCGTGGTACCGCTTTCTACGGTTTCCGCCTGCTCGGTGCTCAATGTCAACAGGCCGCACGCGTCGAGAAGTTCGGCCCGCAGCTGCGGGTCCGCGATGCGCGGGGCCAGCGCGCGCAGCGCCGCGTGCGCCTCCCGGACCTGCTCCCAGTGCGCCGCGTCCGCCGGACGCCCCGGCTCGGCGGGCGGCCCGGCCGCCTCCAGCAGCGCCCGCGCCTCGTCCTGCACCACGAGCGCCTGCTCGACGTCCCGCGCCACGTCCACCGCCGCGACCAGCGTCCGGTCGCCCAGCGGCATCGCGGTGCGCAGCGCCCCGTACAGCACGCCCCGCACCCGGCGGCGCACCACGATCGGCACCGCCAGCACCGACCGGATGCCCTCCTCGGCGACCGCGACGTCGTACTCGTGGCTGATCTGCCGCGAGACCGAGTAGTCGCTCACCGCGATCGGCCGCGCCAGGGCCAGCGTCTTGCCGCCGAGGCCGTACCCGGCCGTCACCGCCAGGCCGCGCAGCGAGGCCGTCGCCGCGCCGCTCATCTCCGTGATCCGCATCCGCCGCTGGCCCAGCTCGACCGGCCCGCCGAACGCCACCGGCAAACCGGTGGTCCGCCGCAGCCTGACGAGCGCGCCATGAATCTCCATCGTTCCCGACGCGTCCGCTGCCACCCTGCACCCGCCTCTTTCTACGGCTCCGCCGCCGCGCACACCCCCGTTCGGGGGTAGTGAGACCTGCATCACGGATTACACGATGGCAGAGTGCCGCCGGGCAATGGACCGGTACGGAGCGGGAGTGAACCGGAGGAACACTCTCCGTGGATCAGAGGAGTGCAGATGGTGACGAAGGATTCGTTCTCCGTGCGGGTTTCCGCCGCTTCCAACACGTCTGCCGACCATGCCGGTCCCGCCGCCGAGTTCCGCAGAGCCCGGGACTTCCTGCTCACCCACCGCGACAACTACGCCGCCGCGTACGCCGGTTTCACCTGGCCGCGCCCCGAACGCTTCAACTGGGCGCTCGACTGGTTCGACGCGATCGCCGACGGCAACGACCGCACCGCCCTGCACATCGTCGAGGAGGACGGCTCCGAACAGAAGCTGTCCTTCGCCGAGTTGGCGCACCGCTCCGACCAGGTCGCGAACTGGCTGCGCGCGCGGGGCGTGCGCGCCGAGGACCGCGTCCTCGTGATGCTGGGCAACCAGGCCGAGTTGTGGGAGATCGCCCTCGCCGCGATGAAGCTGCGCGCCGTCGTCATCCCGGCAACTCCCCTGCTGGGTCCGGCGGATCTGCGCGACCGCGTCGAACGGGGCCGCGTCCGGCACGTCATCGTCCGCTCCGCCGACGCCGCCAAGTTCGCCGAGGTGCCCGGCCGTTACACGCGGACCACGGTCGGCGAACCCGTCGACGGCTGGCACTCCTACGCCGAAGCGGGCGCCGCCTCCGCCGAGTTCACCCCCGACGGCGAGACCCTCGCCGACGACCCGCTGATGCTCTACTTCACCTCCGGCACCACCGCCCGCCCCAAGCTCGTCGAACACACCCACGCGTCCTACCCCATCGGGCACCTGGCCACCATGTACTGGATCGGCCTCAAGCCCGGCGACGTCCACCTCAACATCTCCTCGCCCGGCTGGGCCAAGCACGCCTGGTCCAACCTCTTCGCCCCCTGGAACGCCGAGGCGACCGTCTTCATCTTCAACTACGCCCGGTTCGACGCGAGCCGGCTGATGGCCGAGATGGACCGGGCCGGGGTGACGACCTTCTGCGCGCCGCCGACCGTCTGGCGCATGCTCATCCAGGCCGACCTGACCCAGCTGGCCACACCGCCGCGCGAGGCCGTCGCCGCCGGGGAACCCCTCAACCCCGAAGTGATAGAGCAGGTGCGCAGGGCCTGGGGGCTCACGATCCGGGACGGGTTCGGGCAGACCGAGACGGCCGTCCAGGTCGCCAACACCCCCGGACAGCCCCTCAAGACGGGCTCCATGGGGCGGCCCAGCCCCGGCTACAAGGTCGAACTGCTCGACCCCGTCTCCGGCGCCCCCGGCGTCACCGAGGGCGAGATCGCGCTCGACCTCGCCGGGCGGCCCGTCGGACTCATGACCGGCTACCACGGGGACGCGGACCGCACGGCCGAGGCGATGGCCGGCGGCTACTACCGCACCGGGGACGTCGCCTCCCGCGACGCCGACGGGTACCTGACGTACATCGGGCGCAGCGACGACGTCTTCAAGGCCAGCGACTACAAGATCTCGCCGTTCGAGCTGGAGAGCGCGCTCCTGGAGCACGAGGCCGTGGCCGAGGCGGCGGTCGTCCCGGCGCCCGACCCGGTACGGCTGGCGGTGCCCAAGGCGTACGTGGTGCTCGCCGCCGGGTGGGAGCCCGGTCCCGAGACCGCCGAGGCGCTGTTCGCCCACTCGCGGAAGCTGCTCGCGCCCTACAAGCGGATCAAGCGGCTGGAGTTCGCGCCGCTGCCGAAGACGGTTTCCGGGAAGATCCGGCGCATAGAGCTTCGGGAGGCGACCGCCGAGGGGTCGCAGGACGAGTACCGGGAAGAGGACTTCCGGTGACGTCGGGAGGCGGGTCGGGGGGCGTCTCTGGGG
>NZ_LIRL01000315.1 GCF_001419795.1 Streptomyces niveiscabiei | reverse complement strand
GTCGGCGGGCTGAGGACAGCCATGGTCTCGCCGACGCACACGACGTCCGGGGGGAGGTGCACGGAATCGTCCTTCACGTGTCCAGTACGCGGTGCAGGAACTGCTGGGTCCGCGGCTGTGCCGGGTTCGCGAACACCTCCCGCGGCGGCCCCTGTTCGAGGACGACACCGCCGTCCATGAAGACGACCCGGTCGGCGGTGTCCTTCGCGAACCGCATCTCGTGGGTGACGACGACCATGGTCATGCCGTCCTCGGCGAGGGACCGCATGACGCCGGTGACCTCGCCGACCAGCTCGGGGTCGAGCGCGGAGGTCGGTTCGTCGAAGAACATGACGCTGGGGTCCATGGCGAGGGCGCGGGCGATGGCGACGCGCTGCTGCTGGCCGCCGGAGAGCTGGGCGGGGTAGCTGGCGGCCTTGTCGGCGAGCCCGACGCGGGCGAGCGCGGCCCGGCCGCGTTCCTCCGCGTCGGCCTTGTCGAGGCCGCGGACCTTGCGCAGGGCGAGGGTGACGTTGCCGAGTGCCGTCTTGTGCGGGAACAGGTTGAACTGCTGGAAGACCATCCCGACGTGCCCGAAGATCTCGGGGGCGCGCCTGCGGTCGTGCAGCGGGACGCCGTTCACCCACACCTCGCCGCCGTCCGCGCGCTCCAGGTCGCACATGATCCGCAGCAGTGTGGACTTGCCGGAGCCGCTGGCGCCGATGAGGACGACGACCTCTCCGGGTTCGACGTCGATGTCGACGCCCTGGAGGACGTCCAGGTCACCGAAGCGCTTGCGCACCCCGGACAGGGAGATCCGCGCGGTGGTCATACGGGGAGCGCCTTTCGTTCCATGCGCCGCACGAGCAGCGACAGCGGGTAGCAGACGGCGAAGTAGAGGGCGGCGACGGCGAGGTAGGAGGTGGCGGGGTCGCCGGAGCGGTCGATGACGGCCTGCCCCTGGCGCAGGAGTTCGACGTAGCCGATGACGACGGCGATCGACGTGTCCTTGATGAGGGACAGGTACTGCCCGACGAGCGGCGGCAGGACGATCGTCCGGGTCTGCGGCAGGACGACGCTGACGAACGTCCGCGCCCGGCCCAGCCCCAGCACGCGCGCCGCCTCCCACTGTCCGCGCGGCACGGCCTCGATCCCGGCGCGGAAGATCTCCGCGATGTAGGCGCCCTGGTAGAGGGTGAGGGCGACGAGGGCCGCGCCGAAGACGGTGAGCCCCATCGGGGCGATGTAGGCGATGCCGAAGTACAGGAACAGCATCTGGATGAGCAGCGGCGTCCCCCGGAACACCTCCAGGTAGACCCGGCCGAGCTGGGCGAGGACGGGTACGCGGCTGGTGCGTACGGCGGCGACGAGCACGCCGAGGAGGGTGCCGGTGCCGATCGCGGCGAGGGACAGCAGGACGGTGGACCTGAGGCCGTCGAGGTAGAGCTCGCGGTTGGACCACAGGAGCGAGAAGTCCATGTCACGCCCCCTTCAGCAGCAGGCGGCGTACGGCGCGGCGCCTCGGGGCGGGCTTCAGCGGCGGCCGGAACGCCACGCGGCCCACGAGCCCTGCGGCGAGCGCGACCGCGTTGGTCAGCACCAGGTAGAGGACGGCCGCGATCCCGAAGACCTGAACGGTCAGCAGGGTGCGGGAGTTGACGACCATCGCCGTTCCGGTCAGCTCGGGCACGGAGATCGCCGAGAGCAGGGAGGAGCCGAGGATGATCTGGACGAGCTGGCCCACGACGGCCGGGTAGACGTTGCGCAGGGCCTGCGGGAGGACGACGTGCGCGAAGGTCCGTACGGGGCTGAGGGCCAGGACTTTCGCGGCCTCCCGCTGGCCGTCCGGTACGGCGTCGATGCCGGCGCGGAAGATCTCGGTGAGGTAGGCGCCGACGTTGACGCCGAGGGCGAGTACGCCTGCTTGTACGGGAGTCAGGCGCAGGCCCGCCGAGGGCAGGACGAAGTAGGCCACGAACATCTGGAGCAGCACCGGGGTGTTGCGCAGGACCTCGACGTACACGGCCGCCGGAGCGCGCAGGGCGAGGTGGCGGGAGCGGCGGGCGAGGGCGCCGAGGAGGCCGAGGGCGAAGGCCAGCGCGAAGGCGGCCAGGGAGAGTCGCAGGGTCAGCCAGGCGGCGTCCAGGTACGTGGACCAGTCGCGCAGGGCGTAGCTCCAGTCGACGAACATGTGAACCCCCTTGTCAGTAGGCCGGGTTGAGCGGGAAGACCCGCTGGACGCCGAACCACTTCCGGTAGAGGGCATCGGCCTCGCCGGAGGTGTTGAACTCCCGCAGCCAGGTGTCGACCCACTGGGTCCAGGTGGCGTCGCCGAGGGGGAGGCCGATGCCGTTGTATTCGAGGGGGACGACCGAGTCCTTCGTGACGGTGAGGGAACTGTCCTTCTTGGCCTGGAAGTTGAGGAAGTTGGAGTCCTCGACCATGGCGTCCGCCTGGCCCTGCTTGACCGCGAGGACGGCCGAGGAGGAGCTGTCGTACTCCTGGATCCTCGCCTTGGGGTTGGCGGCCTTGACCGCGTCGCCGTTGGTGGAGCCCTTGGTGACGGCGACCGTCTTGCCGGTCAGGTCCTTCAGGGTCGCGATGTGGCTGGACTTCTTCACGAGGAGGACCTCGCCCGCGACGACGTACGGGTCGCTGAAGTTGACCTGCTTGGCGCGTTCGGCGGTGGTCGTGAAGTTGCAGACGACCGCGTCGACCTTCCGGGTCTGGAGGTTGGGGATGCGGTTCGCGGAGGTGGTGTCGACGATGTGGACCTTGACGCCGAGGGCCTTCGCCATCGCGGTGGCCACGTCGACGTCGTAGCCCTGGGGCTTGTTGTCCTTGTCGAGGGACCCGAAGGGCGGGAAGGTCAGGCAGCTCGCGACGTTCAGCGTGCCGCGCCGGATGACCTCCTGGAGGGCGGAGGACTGGGCGCCGCCGGTGGCCGCGCTGACCGAGGTGCAGGCGGTGAGGGATGCGGCGGTGGTCACACCGGCACAAATCATCAGGAGTGGGCGGGTACGGTGACGGAATCTCGGCACGGGGGCTCCCTTCCGGGAGGGGATGCGGTGCGGCGGGGTGTTTTGCAGTGCAGAATTTGATTTCACATTGCACGGCTTGGCGTTGCCGAGAAATTAGCCCCGTCCCCGATCGGCGTCAATGCCGGATTTCAATATGTAACATTCCGTTTTGCAGTGCAGTACGTTAGGGTCTGCCGCGTGACCTCCGAGACCCCCCGCAACTCCTCCTCGTCCCTGCGCCGCGCGCTCGCCCTCCTCATGTACCTCGCCGAGGACGACAGCCACCCCCAGGGCACGACCCTCACCGACCTCGCGACCGGGCTCGGCATGAGCAAGAGCACGGTGCTGCGGCTCGTCGCACCCCTGCGCGAGACCCGCCTCGTCGACCAGGACCCCGAGAGCGGCCACTACCGCCTCGGCCCGCAGAACGCCCTCCTCGGCCAGGTCTACCTGGAACGCCTCGACATCCGCCGCACGGCCTCCCCCCTCCTCCACCAGCTCGCCCAGGACGCCCGCGAGGCCGTCCACCTGGTGAGCTTCGATCCGCCGGAGATCGTGTACATCGACAAGGTCGAGAGCCCGCAGGCGGTCCGCATGCACTCCCGGGTCGGGGGACGGCAGCCGGCGTACTGCACGGCCACGGGGAAGGCGTTCCTCGCGCACGCGCCGGACGCGGTGCTCGACGAGGTGCTCGCGGCGGGGCTGCCGCAACGCACCCCGGCCACCCTCACCACCCCGGCGCGGCTGCGCGCCGAGCTGGACTCCGTCCGGGAGCGGGGGTACGCCGTCGACGACGTCGAGAACGAGCTGGACATCCGCTGCGTGGCCGCGCCGGTGTTCGGCCACAACGGCACGGTCCTCACGGCGATCAGCGTCTCCGGCCCGGCGTCCCGGGTGACGCACGAGCGGCTGCCGGAACTGGCGGGACAGGTGATGGAGGCGGCTCGGGCACTGACGGAGAGGCTGGGCGGGGTGGGGGGACGGGAGAGGTGAGGGGG
>NZ_LIRL01000314.1 GCF_001419795.1 Streptomyces niveiscabiei | reverse complement strand
CTCCCCACCGACCGCCCCCGCCCGGCGGGCACCACCCACCGAGGCGGCCTCCTCACGGCCACCGTCGACGCCGAACTCCACGACGCCCTGCACGAGTTGGCCCGCCGCAACGGCGCGAGCCTGTTCATGGTGCTCCAGGCCGGTCTTGCCGCGCTGTTCACGCGGCTGGGCGCGGGTACGGACATCGCGGTGGGCAGTCCGGTCGCGGGCCGTACGGACCAGGCGCTGGACGACCTGGTGGGCTTCTTCGTCAACACCCTCGTCCTGCGCACCGACACGTCCGGCGACCCCACCTTCACCGAACTCCTCGCCCGTGTCCGCGAGACCGCGCTGTCGGCCTACGACCACCAGGACGTGCCGTTCGAGCACCTGGTGGAGACCCTCAACCCGGCCCGCTCCCTCGCCCACCACCCCCTGTTCCAGGTCCTGTTGGCCCTCCAGAACACCCCCGAGGGCGACTTCGCCCTGCCCGGCCTGCACACCGCCCCGGTCCCCGTCGGCACCGGCACCGCCCGCCTCGACCTCGCGATCGCCGTCACCGAACACCGCTGCCCCGACGGCACCCCCGACGGCCTCGAAGCGGTCCTGGAGTACAGCGCCGACCTCTTCGACGAGGACTCCGTACGCGCCCTCTTCGACCGCTGGCGACGGCTGTTGACCGCCGCAGCCACCGACCCCGGCCACCGCATCGGCACCCTCGACGTCCTCGACCCGCAGGAACGCCACACCCTCCTGCACGACCGCAACACCACCCGTGACGTACCGCAGGCCGTCCTCCCGGACCTGTTCCGGCGACAGGCGACCCGCCGACCCGCCGCCCCCGCAGTCGTCAGCGGCGAAACGACGGTCACGTACGCCGAACTCGACGCCCACGCCAACCGGTTCGCACACCACCTGATCCAACAGGGCGTCAGCCCCGAGGACTTGGTGGCGCTGAAGCTGCCCCGGTCCGTGGAGCTGATCGTCGCCATCCTCGGTGTCCTGAAGGCGGGCGCGGCCTACGTCCCCGTCGACCCGGAGTACCCCGAGGCCCGGATCGCGCACATGCTGGACGACGCGCGGCCCGCGCTCGTCGTCGACTCCCCGCAGGCCGTCGCGGCAACCGGGCACCCCGACACGGCACCGCAGGTCAACGTCCTGCCGCAGCATCCGGCGTACGTCATCTACACCTCGGGCTCGACCGGCCGCCCCAAGGGCGTCGTCGTCACCCACGCCGGACTCCCCGGCCTCGTCGCCACCCAGGTCGAACGCCTCGCCCTCGACGACGACAGCCGTGTCCTCCAGTTCACCTCCACCGGATTCGACGCGTCCTTCTGGGACCTGTGCGCCGCACTCCTCACGGGCGCCACCCTGGTCCTCGCCCCCACGGACGCCCCCTTGCCCGCGCTGACGGACCTCGACGTCACACATGTGACCGTCCCGCCGTCCGTACTGGTCGCGCTGGAAGGGGAGTTGAAGGCCACGACCCTCGTCGTCGCGGGTGAGGCGTGCTCGCCGGAACTCGTCCAGCGCTGGGCTCCCGGCCGTCGGATGATCAACGCGTACGGTCCGACCGAGACGACCGTCTGCGCCACGGCGAGCGCTCCGCTCACCCCGACCGGCCAACTCCCGCCCATCGGCGGCCCGATCACCGGCACACGGGTATACGTCCTCGACGCCGGACTCCAGCCCGTGGCGCCCGGCGTCGCCGGTGAACTCTATGTCGCGGGCGCCGGGTTGGCGCGCGGCTACCTCAACAGGCCTGCCCTGACAGCGGATCGGTTCGTCGCCGACCCGTACGGTCCTCCCGGCGCCCGCATGTACCGCACGGGGGACCTCGTCCGCTGGACGCGCGGTGGCGAGCTGGAGTTCGCCGGACGCGCCGACGACCAGGTCAAGGTGCGCGGCTTCCGCATCGAACCGGCGGAGATCGAGGCCCAGTTGGGCGATCACCCCGAGGTCGCGCACACGGTCGTGGCGGTACGGCGGGACCGGCTCGTCGGCTACGTCGTCCCCGTGCCCGGCGCCGAGCCCGCCCCGGCCGCGCTGCGGGCGCACCTCAAGGAGCGGTTGCCGGACCACATGGTGCCCAGCGCGTTCGTCGTCCTGGACGCGCTGCCGCTGACGCCGAACGGCAAGCTGGACCGAGCAGCCCTGCCCACACCGGAGTTCTCCTCGACCGGCCGCGAAGCCCGCACACCGCGCGAGCAGTTGCTCGCCGGACTCTTCGCCGAGGTGCTCGGTGTCGCCGAAGTCGGCGCGGACGACGGCTTCTTCGACCTCGGCGGCCACTCGCTGCTCGCCACCCGCCTCGCCTCCCGGGTCCGCGCCACCCTCGGCGTCGAACTCCCGCTGCGCACCCTGTTCGAGACGCCGACCGTCGCCGGACTCGCCGCCGCACTGGACTCCGCGGGGCAGGCGCGCCCCGTCCTGGCGAGCCAAGTCCGCCCGGACGTCCTGCCGTTGTCGTTCGCACAGCGCCGCCTGTGGTTCCTGCACCAGATGGAGGGCAGCGAGGCCACCTACAACATTCCCCTCGCCCTGCGCCTCACCGGACAGCTCGACGAACGTGCCCTCGAAGCGGCCCTCGCCGACGTCACGGACCGCCACGAGACCCTCCGCACGGTGTTCCCCGAAGGCCCGGACGGCACCCCGACCCAGCACATCCTGGACGCCGCCCGCCCCCGCCTCAGGGTCACCCACACCGACGAAGCACACCTGCCGGAACTCCTCTCCCGCGCGGCCCGCTCCCCCTTCGACCTGACCGCCGAACTCCCCCTGAAGGCCGAGCTGTTCGCGCTCGCAGGCGACGACCACGTCCTGCTCCTCGTCATGCACCACATCGCCGGCGACGGCTGGTCCACCGGACCCCTCTCCCGCGACCTCGCCGAGGCGTACGCCGCCCGCCGCGCGGGCCGCAAGCCGGACTGGCAGCCCCTGCCCGCGCAGTACGCCGACTACACCCTGTGGCAACGCGCCCTCCTGGGCGACGAGTCCGACCCGGCTAGCACCTTCGGCGGCCAACTCGGCTACTGGAAACACCAGCTGGCCGACCTCCCCGACCAACTCCGCCTCCCCGCCGACCGACCGCGCCCGGCGGTCGCCGGATACGGCGGCGCCCACCTCCTCGTCGACCTCGACCCGGAACTCCACCAGGGCCTGCGCGCACTCGCCGGACGGCAGGGCGCGAGCCTGTTCATGGTGCTCCAGGCCGGTCTCGCCGCGCTGTTCACGCGGCTGGGCGCGGGTACGGACATCGCGGTGGGCAGTCCGGTCGCGGGCCGTACGGACCAGGCGCTGGACGACCTGGTGGGCTTCTTCGTCAACACCCTCGTCCTGCGCACCGACACGTCCGGCGACCCCTCGTTCGAGGAACTGGTCCGGCGGGTCCGCGAGACGTCCCTGTCGGCGTACGCCCACCAGGACCTGCCGTTCGAGAACCTCGTCGAGGAGCTGAACCCGGTCCGCTCCCTCTCCCATCACCCGCTGTTCCAGGTGATGTTCGCCCTCCAGAACGCCCCCATGGGCACCTTCGACCTGCCCGGCCTGCGCGTCACCCCGCTGACCGTGCCGACCGGCACCGCCAAGTTCGACCTCGGCTTCAACCTGTACGAGCGCCCCGAGGGCGGCATCTCCGGAGCCGTCGAGTACGCCACCGACCTCTACGACCCCGACACGGTCACCGACCTCGTCGACCGCTGGACCCGCCTACTGCGAGCCGGAGTTGAGGAACCCGCCCGGCCCATCGGCCGCGCCGACCTCCTCACCGCCGACGAACGCCGCCGTCTGCTGGAGCCCGCCGCCGACAGCGCCATCCCCGCCGAGCCCCTCCCGGCCGCCTTCGCCCGCCAGGTACGCACGACACCCGACGCCGTCGCGCTGGTCGCGGGGGAGCGGGAGCTGTCGTACGGCGAACTCGACGCCCGCGCCAACCGGTTCGCGCACCACCTGATCCAACAGGGCGTCGGCCCCGAGGACTTGGTGGCGCTGAAGCTGCCCCGGTCCGTCGAACTCGTCATCGGCATCCTCGGTGTCCTGAAGGCGGGCGCTGCCTATCTGCCGGTCGACCCGGCGTACCCGCAGGCCCGGATCGCGTTCATGCTGGACGACGCGCGGCCGGCGGTCGTCGTCGACTCCCCGGAAGCCGTCACGGCCGCCGGGCACCCCGAGACGGAACCCCCGATCCGCGTCCTGCCGCAGCACCCGGCGTACGTCATCTACACCTCGGGCTCGACCGGCCGCCCCAAGGGCGTTGTCGTCAGCCATGCCGGGCTCGCCCACCTGGTCGCGGGCCAGGTCGAGCGGTTCGCCATCGACGCGGACAGCCGCGTCCTCCAGTTCGCCTCGCCCAGCTTCGACGCGTCCGTGTCCGAGCTGTACACGGCCCTGCTGACCGGCGCGGCCCTCGTCCTGCCGCCCCCCGGCAACCCGCTCCCGGCGCTCACCGAACTCGACGTGACGCATGTGACGGTCCCGCCGTCCGTACTGGTCGCGCTGGAAGGGGAGTTGACGGCTTCGACGCTGGTCGTCGCGGGTGAGGCGTGCTCGCCGGAACTCGTCGCGAAGTGGGCGCCCGGCCGTCGGATGATCAACGCGTACGGTCCGACCGAGACGACGGTCTGCGCCACGATGAGCGACCCGCTCACCCCGACCGGCCAACTCCCGCCCATCGGACGCCCGATCACCGGCGCCCGCGTGTACGTCCTCGACGCCGGACTCCAGCCCGTGCCGCCCGGAGTGCCCGGCGAACTGTACGTGTCCGGCGCCGGGTTGGCGCGCGGTTACCTCAACAGGCCCGCTCTGACAGCCGATCGGTTCGTCGCCGACCCGTACGGTCCTCCCGGCGCCCGCATGTACCGCACGGGCGACCTGGTCCGCTGGACGCGCGGCGGCGAGCTGGAGTTCGCCGGACGCGCCGACGACCAGGTCAAGGTGCGCGGCTTCCGCGTCGAACCCGCCGAGATTGAAGCCCAGTTGACCGAGCACCCGGCCGTCGCCCACAGCGTCGTGACGGTACGGGACGACCGCCTGATCGCCTACGTCGTCCCGGCCACCGCACACCGCGACCACGAACTGGACATCGTGGAGACCTGGCGGGAGACCTACGACGCCCTCCCCGTGACCGCAGGGCAGACCGCGTTCGGCGAGAACTTCACCGGCTGGAACAGCAGTTACGACGGCCGGCCCATCCCCGAGCCGCAGATGCGGGAGTGGCGGGACGCCACCGTCGACCGCATCCGTGCCCTCGCCCCCCGCCGCATCCTGGAGGTCGGCGCCGGAACCGGCCTGCTGCTGGCGAAACTCGCGCCCGACTGCGAGACGTACTGGGCGACCGACTTCTCGGCGACCGCGATCGGCGTCCTCACCGAACACGTCCGCCACCAGCCGGAGTTGACCGGCAAGGTGGTCCTGCGCACCCAGCCCGCGCACGACGTGACCGGCCTGCCCGAGGGCGGGTTCGACACGATCGTCGTCAACTCGGTGATCCAGTACTTCCCGAGCGGCGCGTATCTCCGGGACGTCGTGGGCAAGTTGACGGCCCTCCTCGCACCCGGCGGCGCCCTGTTCCTCGGCGACGTCCGCAACCTGCGCCTGCTGCGCCCGTTCCTCACCGCCGTCCACGGCACGGACCCGGACGCCGTCGACCAAGCGGTACGGCGTGAGGAGGAACTCCTCGTCGACCCCGACTGGTTCACCACGCTGGACCAGGACTTGGACGCCTCCATCGAGCTCCGCCGGGGCCGCCACCACAACGAACTGACCCGCCACCGCTACGACGTCACCCTCCGCGCGGCGACCGGGACCACGGGCGGTCCTCTCACCCAACTTGCCTGGGGCCAGGACGTGTTCACCCTGGACCAGGCCCTCGAGGCAGCCGCCGCGCACCCGGCTCTGCGTATCACGGGCGTCCCCAACACCCGCCTCGCCACCGAGGCGGGCCACGACCCGCAAGGCGTTCCGGACCCCGAGGACTGGTACACGTGCGGGCGCCCCGTCCGCGTGGCCTGGTCGCCCGAAGGCGCCGACCTCCTCGACGTCGTCTTCGTCGCCGAAGGCCACCCCGCCCCCTACCGCCCCGCAGCCGAGACCGGCACCCCCCTCACCAACACCCCCCGCG
>NZ_LIRL01000313.1 GCF_001419795.1 Streptomyces niveiscabiei | reverse complement strand
CCTCCGCGACGCCCCCGCCCGCGCCCGCCACTGCGGCAGCAGCCCCGCCTCCAGCGCATGCCGTACCGCAGCCCCGGCCACCTCGGTGGCAAGGCCCTGCCCCCGGGCCTCCGGTACGGTGAGGACGCAGAGGTGGGCGACTGCGGTGGGCCAGAGCGCGTACCCGGCGGCGGCGAGGATCCCGTGGGTGGCGAACACGGGTGAGTCGGTGTCGGCGAGGCCGCTCTCGGCGGCGTCCTCGTCGCCCACGGCCTTGAGGAGGGCTCGGACCGCTTCGGGGGACGCGGACTCGCTTGTGGTGCCCCGGAGGCCGCCGGGCGGCAGGTAGTCGAGCGTTGCCGGGCCGAGCACCTCATCGCCTGCCCGCCGCAGCGCCTCGACGTCACCCGGTACCCGTCGCGCCGTGTCCTCGTCCGGCGCTGTGATGAGGACCGTGTCCCCGATCCGCACCGCCCCGACCCAGGACGGCGGACACAACCGGGAACCCGGCGAGACAACCACCCGTACCCCGCCGGCGGGCGGAAAGCGGGCCCCCGCCAGTTCCTCCCACAACTCCCGGACCCGGCCCAGCAGCGCGTCTTCAGGCATCCCCGGACTGTACCCACCGCACCACAGCCGCCGCGGCAACCCGCGCACCGCCGCTCCCGAAGCGGTCCAGCAGCCCGGTGGCCCGCCCCTTGCCCATCCCGGCGACGGCGTCCGCGACCCGGCGGGCGAACCGGCCGTCAGGGTCGCCGCTCAACTCCCGCAGCGCGGAGGTCAGTACGCCGGCCATCTCCGGCGCACCATCCCCGAAGTCGACGGCGAGCCCGAAGTCGGCCCAGTCGACGAGCCCGTCGCAGTAACCGTGCGCGGCGACAACTTCGGCCTGCTGGGCCTGGGTTGTGTTGGTGGCCGGAAGGAACACGGTGGGCACCCCGGTCGCGCCGGCGTCGTAGATGTTGCCGAGCCCGGGCGTCATGAAGGCGTACGGCGCGTCGCGCAGGAGGTCGAGGACCTCGCCGCGACGGTACGTCCCGACGGTCACCCCGCTGACGGAGGAGGCCAGTTCACGCGCGATGCCCTCGCTGGTCACGACGAGGACGGAGCACGACGCCGGTACGGCGCTCCGAACGCCTTGGACGACGAGCCGCGCGTACGCCTCGACCTCGCCGGTCTCCCAGAACGGATTGCACAACCCCCCTAGATTCACGACGACTTGACCCCCAACGCCAGCCGGCCCACCGCCGGTCCACCCACCACCGGGCTCCACCAACGGCGGCACGACGACGCTCCGCGCCCCCGCCAACTCCGGCTCCCCGGCGACCCGTTCGCGCACCCCGAAGAAATCCTGCGCGAGGTACAGCACGCTCTCGTCCCGCACGACGGGCCACACCCAGGGCCAGAACCAGGCCAGCGCGTCGTACACGGCGACCCGGAACCCCGCCTGACGGGCGGTCAGCCCGAACGCGAAGTCCATGGATGTGAGGACCGCGTCGTACTCCCCGGCGAGCCCGCGCAGCCGGTCGAGGCAGGCCGCTTCGGAGAGGCCGGTGACGTCATGGACGGCCGTGTACGGCGGCCGGTGCTGGAGATCGAGCGTGTGGCCACCCCCGACGTACCCCAACTCGGCGCCGCACGCGAGAAGTTCCTCGGCGAGTACCGCCGAGGCGGCGGCCGGCCCGAAGCCGAAGGCCTCGGCGTTGAGAAGGATGCGCGGTCCGTCGCCCATCAGGTCCCCCTACCTCATCACGCACGCCACCCGTACGCTGAGTACGCATGCAGTAACTGTACGTCAAGCGACGGCACTTCACTGGGGGAGTCGATGAATTCACCCGCACGAGCAGGCACCCTCCCGGCCCCGGGGGCGACGCTCTACTACGAGGTGCGCGGCACCGAGGGCCCGCCCCTCCTCCTGCTCGCGGGCGGCAACTCGGACGCGGCGGTGTTCACGGCCCTCGCGGACGAGCTGGCGACGGACCACCTGGTCATCTCCTGCGACCCGCGCGGCAATTCACGCAGCACCCTCACCGGCCCACCGGTGGACCAGCGGATCGAGGAGCACGGCGAGGACATCGCCCGCCTCCTCGACCACCTCGTACCGGACGAGCGCGTACGGCTCTTCGGCAGCTGCTCGGGCGCGCTGGCGGCCCTGCACTTCGCGTCCCTGCACCCGAGCCGCGTCGCGGCCCTGATCGTCCACGAGCCGCCCTCGCTGCGGCTGTTGCCGGACGCGGACGACTTCCTCGCCCTGGTCGACAGGGCCCGCGAGACGCTCCACGAGGAGGGCGAGGCCGCCGCGATGGAGACCCTGTCCGCGCTCTTCGGCGGACGCCCGGCCCCCGACCTCCCGGAGGCGCACGACAACACGCGCTTCTTCCTCGCCCACATGCTGCACCCCTCCTCCACCCATCTCCCCGACCTCGCCGCGACCGCCCCGATCACCGGCCGCCTGGCGATCGCGGGCGGCGAGGGCTCCCGCGACCAGAGCATCCACCGCCCGGCCCTGGAACTGGCCGCGCAACTCGGCCTGGAGCTGGCGGAGTTCCCGGGCGGTCACGTCGGATACGCCAGGTATCCCCGGGAGTTCGCGGACCGGCTGAGGTCACTCATGACGGACCTCAGCGGCTGAGCAGTACCTCCAACTCCCGCACGGTGTCGGGGTGTCGGCCCAGCAGCGCCGCTCCCCGTACCTCCTCCGCCCGCCAGGGGTCGTCGCACCCGAGCAGCCCGGCCAGCGCGTCGCAGGTCGCCGGGTGCGCGGCGAGGAGCGTCGATGTCGCCGCCCGTGCCGACGGCAGCACCGCCTGGTCCTCCCGCCACGGCGGCGTCCACGCGTCCAGCGCGGGCAGCCGCGCCGGGAAGAGCCGGTCGGCCTCGCGGATGAGCAGCGGGGCGAGTTCGGCGCCGCTCGCGCGCAGGGTCGTCACCAGCGTCGGCAGCCACGGCAGCAGCACCGGGTCGGGCAGCCGCGCGAACGCGTGGGACACGGCCTCGACGACGAAGTCCGCGAGCTGCGGCACCGGTTCGAGGGCGTGCAGGAAGCCGCTGAGGTAGCGCGGGTAGGCGGGGACGACGAGCGGGCTGGACAGCAACGCGTCGCAGCGCGCGGAGAGTTCGGCACGCGGGAGGGTGCCGAGGTGGGTCTGCGCCGCCCACAGCAGGGCCGTCTTCGCGGTGTCCTCGGGGTGCGACTGCCCCACGGCGAGTTCGAGTTGCGTACGGTCGCAGCCGAGGGACAGCGCGAGGCTCTCCATGCTGAACAGGAAGCCCAGCATCGCGGCGACCTGCCGTACGGTCGCGTCCTCGTCGGTGAACGCGGTCGGCAGCAGCGTGCAGTAGTGGGCGTAACCGGTCTTGACGAACGACTCGATCCACGCGGGCAGCGTCGGTTCGCCGGTCCGGTAGTACGCGAGCAGGCGGCGTACCCGGCGCAGCACCTCCGGCGCGCCGTCGACGCCGCGCTCCCGGGAGAGGACCTCCAGCGCGTGCGCGCCGAGTTCGTCGGCGAGGCGGCGGCTGCGCAGGTAGAGCGTGGCGTCCTCGACGGCTTCGAGGACGGTCGCTGCGGTGGCCTGCGGGGCGTACGCGGTGCGGCGCAGCCGCTGTTCCAGGACCTGTTCGACGCTGACGCCCTCGTAGCCGAGTTCGATCAGCTCGCGCTGGTGGGTGCCGAGCGCGAGGTCCCAGGACTCCTGGATCGACCGCTCGCCGAGCGTCCGCTCCCCCATGATCGGCCGCGCGGCGCCCCGCGGGAGCAGCTTGCGCAGGATCCACAGCACGTCGGAGCAGGCGGCCAGTTCGGGCCGGCCGGCGATGTCCAGCAGGGCGCGCTGGACGCCGCGTTGCTGGAGTTTCAGGTTCAGCGGTACGAGCCTGTCGTGCACGTCGCGGGCGAGCGGCGGCAGCGCGTCGTACCCGACCTGTCCGATCCGGTCGCCGCCCATCATGATCTCGACGAGCCTGCCGACGTCCCGCCGCCCCGGCACCGCGTCCTTCTCGATGCAGGTGACGGCCGCGTCCTGGAAGTCGTACGGCGTCGGCTTGGCGCGGTCGCGCATGCCCGCGAGGAGGATCGACGTCTCGAACACGGCGATGGCGTCGGCGGTCGAGGCGAGGTACCCGTTGCGGCGCGCGGCGTGCACGATGTCGACGGACCAGCCGAGGAGTTCGGCCTCGTCGAGCGGGTCGAGGGCCGGGGGCCGCTGGAGGAAGCCGGTGAGGCGGTCGGGGG
>NZ_LIRL01000312.1 GCF_001419795.1 Streptomyces niveiscabiei | reverse complement strand
CCACAGCCGCCCCCGGCCCTCATCCACGCCTCGAACAAGGCATGACGCCACCCCCTTCTGCCGGTTAAGGTCACTCCGGCGTGACCGGCCCCCACGTGCGGGGACACCGGAGCGCACCGGCGATGGGAGACAGGTGGCGGAGGCACGGCGCGTCCTCGTGGCGGCGGACAAGTTCAAGGGCTCGCTGACGGCCGTGGAGGTCGCCGAACGGGTCACGGCGGGCCTGCGCAAGGCCGTCCCCGGCGTGACGGTCGAGGCGCTGCCGGTGGCGGACGGCGGCGACGGCACCGTCGCGGCGGCGCTCGCGGCCGGCTTCGACCGCCACGACGTACGCGTAGCGGGCCCCCTCGGCCACGAGGTCACCGCCGCGTTCGCCCTGCGCGGTGACACCGCCGTCGTCGAGATGGCCGAGGCCAGCGGCCTGCACCGGCTCCCGCGCGGCGTCTTCGCCCCCCTGACCGCGTCCACGTACGGCTCCGGCGAACTCCTGCGCGCGGCGCTCGACGCGGGCGCCCGCACGATCGTCTTCGGCGTCGGCGGCAGCGCCACGACGGACGGCGGCGCGGGCATGCTCTCGGCGCTGGGCGCCCGCTTCGTGGACGCGGACGGCGAGCCCGTCGCCCCCGGCGGAGGCGGCCTCGCGGACCTCGCCCGAGCCGACCTGACCGGCCTGGACGCCCGCCTGCGGGACATCGACCTGATCCTCGCCAGCGACGTCGACAACCCGCTCACCGGCCCGACCGGCGCCCCCGCCGTGTACGGCCCGCAGAAGGGCGCCTCCCCGGACGACGTCGCCGCCCTCGACGCCGCCCTCGGCCACTTCGCGAAGGTCCTGGAGACCGCCGTGGGCCCGACAGCCGCCGCACACGCGCTCGCGCCCGGCGCCGGAGCGGCCGGCGGCATCGGCTACGGCGCGCTGCTGCTCGGCGCCCGCTTCCGCCCCGGCATCGAGATCATGCTCGACGTCCTCGGCTTCGCCCCCGCCCTGGCCCGCGCCGACCTCGTCATCACCGGCGAGGGTTCCCTCGACACCCAGACCCTGCACGGCAAGGCCCCAGCAGGCGTCGCCGCAGCCGCCCGTACCGCCGGCAAGGACGTCGTCGCCGTCTGCGGCCGGCTGGCGCTGACGCCGGAGGCCCTCGCGGGAGCCGGCATCCGCCGCGCGTACCCCCTCACCGAGATCGAGCCGGACGTCGCGCGGTGCATCGAGGAGGCCGGACCGATCCTGGAGAAGGTCGCGGAACGGATCGGCCGGGACCTGCTGGGCTGAGAGGACCGTACGACTGTCGGTTTATGTGACGTACGGGCTTGCGTGCCCCGCGAACGCCGAAGCGCCCGGAACCCATCGGTCCCGGGCGCTTCGGCGCCGTACGAAGAGCAAGCGGTTACGGCAGCTGCGCCGTACGCGCCTCGCGGCGGTTGTCGCGGAAGTTGTTCACCCGGCGGGCCGTGGCGAACAGTGGGATGACCGCGCCCATGACGAGCTGGAGCGCGCAGCCCGTCTGGAGGAGGAGCTGGCCGCCGGGGGCGCCGAACGCCCACGCCGCGAGCATGCCCATCGACAGGACGATCCACGAGAGCATGGCGCCCGCGAGCGGTCCGCGCGGCTTCGGGTACTCGACGCGGCTCACCATCAGCCAGGCCGTACCGACGATCGCCAGAAGTGTCGCCACGAACGGCAGTTCCAGCAGCACGATCGCGACGACCGTGAGCGCGCCGAACGGCGACGGCATCCCCTGGAACATCCCGTTCGCGGGCGTCACGCACGAGAAGCGGGCGAGTCTCAGCACCACCGCGAGCAGTACGACGACCGCGCCGACCGCCGCCACCCGCTGGTGCGCGTCGTTGGCGACCATGCCGTAGACGAGGACGAAGTACGCCGGGGCCAGGCCGAAGCTGACCAGGTCGGAGAGGTTGTCCAGCTCCGCGCCCATCGGCGAGGAGCGCAGCTTGCGGGCCACGAGGCCGTCGAACAGGTCGAAGACCGCCGCGCACAGCATCAGGATGACGGCGGTGGCCGCGCTGCTGCGCGCCATGCCGCTCTCCTGGCTGCCCGTGAGGTGCGGGATGAGGATGCCGGTGGTGGTGAAGTACACCGCCATGAAGCCGCAGGTGGCGTTGCCGAGCGTGAGGGCGTCCGCTATCGACAGCCGCAGGGAGAGGGGCATCTCCTCCGCGTCGTCCTCTTCGTCGGCCTCCGGCACCCAGCCGGTCTGCGTCTCAGGGTCAATCACGGTCAAGACGAGTCACCCCCGCAACGGTCTTCTGCCCGACCTCGACGGCGACCTCGATGCCTTCGGGGAGGTACACGTCCACGCGCGAACCGAACCGGATGAGTCCGATGCGCTCGCCCTGCTCGACCTTCGTGCCCTCGGGGAGGTAGGGGACGATGCGGCGGGCGACCGTACCGGCGATCTGGATCATCTCGATGTCACCGAGCTCGGTGTCGAAGTGCCAGACCACCCGCTCGTTGTTCTCGCTCTCCTTGTTGAACGCCGGGACGAAACCGCCCGGCACGTGCTCCACGGACGTCACCGTGCCCGCGAGGGGCGCGCGGTTGACGTGGACGTTGAGCGGGCTCATGAAGATCGCGACCCGGGTGCGCCCGTCCTTCCACGGCATGATGCTCTGCACCACGCCGTCGGCGGGGGAGATGACCCGGCCCGAGGCGATCTCGCGCTCGGGGTCGCGGAAGAACCACAGCATGCCCGCCGCCAGCGCGGTGGCGGGTACGGCGACTGCCTTCGCGGCGCCCGAGCGGCGGGCGCGGACCAGGCTGACGGCTGCGGTGGCGACGGTCGGGAGAAGCCACGGCGATGCTCCGCGCGCAAGGCGTACGCCGGCGAGGCTGTCGCGAGGTGCAGAGGTTTGGCTGTGGGGCATGGATGACCTTCGTAGCGGATGATGCCGCGCTCTGAACGGGGGACGGCGGCTTTCCGGCGATCGTAGCGGTTCACGACCACAACTGGGTAAGCCAGGAAGACGAGTCGACGGCTGAGAGCGATTGACGGGGTGTGACCTTCTTCTCGAAGAAAACACCCCCAACCGGTACATCTAGCCCTGGAATCGATACTCTTCGAGCAACCTTCGGCCGATGATCATTTTCTGGATCTCGGCGGTGCCTTCACCGATCAGGAGCATCGGGGCCTCGCGGTACAGGCGCTCGATCTCGTACTCCTTGGAGAAGCCGTAGCCACCGTGGATCCGGAATGCGTCCTCGACCACTTCCTTGCAGTACTCGGAGGCGAGGTACTTCGCCATCCCGGCCTCGAGGTCGTTTCGCTCACCCGAGTCCTTTTTGCGTGCCGCATTGACCATCATCGCATGGGCGGCCTCGACCTTGGTAGCCATCTCCGCGAGCTTGAACTGGATCGCCTGGTGCTGGGCGATCGGCTTGCCGAAGGTGTGACGTTG
The DNA here is from genome assembly GCF_001419795.1 of Streptomyces niveiscabiei. Lineage (GTDB taxonomy): Bacteria > Actinomycetota > Actinomycetes > Streptomycetales > Streptomycetaceae > Streptomyces > Streptomyces niveiscabiei. The sequence goes on along the minus strand of NZ_LIRL01000312.1, from coordinate 14,097 downwards.
CTGGGCGTACTGGACGCCGAGCTCGAAGGCACGCTGGGCGACGCCGCAGCCACGTGCCGCGACGTTCACGCGGCCGACCTCGACGCCGTCCATCATTTGGTAAAAACCTCGGCCGGTCTCCCCGCCGAGCACCCGGTTCGCCGGAACCCGCAGGTCAGACATGACCAGCTCGGTCGTATCGACGCCCTTGTACCCCATCTTCTCGATCTTCCCGGGGATCGTCAGACCGGGACGCACCTCCCCGAACCCGGGCTCCTTCTCCACCAGGAACGTCGTCATCGCCTGATGCGGCTTGACCGCCGCCGTCGCCGGGTCGTGTCCTTCGTCACTTCGCACGAGAACCGCCACCAGAGACGACGTACCGCCGTTCGTCAGCCACATCTTCTGGCCGTTCAGGACGAAATCGTCACCGTCTCTGACCGCTTTCGACGTGATCGCCGACACGTCCGAACCGAGCCCCGGCTCCGACATCGAGAACGCGCCCCTGACGTCCCCGGCCGCCATCCGCGGCAGGAAGTACTCCTTCTGCTCCTGCGTGCCGTGCTGCTTGAGCATGTACGCCACGATGAAGTGCGTGTTGACGATCCCGGACACCGACATCCAGCCGCGCGCGATCTCCTCCACGCACAGCGCGTACGTCAGCAGCGACTCGCCCAGACCGCCGTACTCCTCCGGGATCATCAGCCCGAACAGGCCCAACTCCTTGAGGCCGTCCACGATCTGCTGCGGATACTCGTCCCGGTGCTCCAGCTCGGTGGCGACCGGGATGATCTCCTTGTCGACGAAGTCCCTTACCGTGGACAGGATTTCGGTCTGTACGTCCGTGAGGCCGGCGGTCTGCGCGAGGCGTGCCATGGCGTGGGTCAGCCTTCCTGAAGTTCCGGGCGGCCGGGCTGCTCGCCGCCGCGCTCCTTGATGTACGTCTCCGTCGGAACCATGACCTTGCGCCGGAACACGCACACCAGCGTGCCGTCCTGCTTGTAGCCCTTGGTCTCGACGTGGACGATCCCGCGGTCGTCCTTCGACTTCGACGGCCACTTGTCCAGCACCGTCGTCTGCCCGTAGATCGTGTCGCCGTGGAAGGTCGGCGCCACGTGCTTCAGCGACTCGATCTCCAGGTTGGCGATCGCCTTGCCCGAGACGTCCGGGACGGACATGCCGAGCAGCAGCGAGTAGATGTAGTTCCCCACCACCACGTTCTTGCCGAAGTCCGTCGTGTTCCCGGCGTAGTTGGCGTCCAGGTGGAGCGGGTGGTGGTTCATCGTGAGGAGGCAGAAGAGGTGGTCGTCGTACTCGGTGACCGTCTTGCCGGGCCAGTGCTTGTACACCGCGCCGACCTCGAACTCCTCGTAGGTGCGCCCGAACTGCATCTGTCTCACGCCTCCGGGATCTCGAACTTCGACGTCCGGGTCATGCCGGCCGCCCTGCCCTTGCCGGAGACGACCAGCGCCATCTTGCGGCTCGCCTCGTCGATCATCTCGTCGCCGAGCATCGCCGAACCCTTCTTCCCGCCCGCCTCGGACGTGTAGTACTCGTACGCGTCCAGGATCAGTTCCGCGTGGTCGTAGTCCTCCTGCGACGGCGAGAAGATCTCGTTGGACGCCTCGACCTGGCCCGGGTGCAGCACCCACTTGCCGTCGAAGCCGAGCGCTGCGGCACGCCGGGCGACCTCGCGGTAGCCGTCGACGTTGCGGATCTGGAGGTAGGGGCCGTCGATCGCCTGGAGGTCGTTCGCGCGGGCGGCCATCAGGATCTTCATGAGGATGTAGTGATAGGCGTCCGCGGGGTAGCCGGGGGGCTGTTCGCCGACGACGAGGGACTTCATGTTGATCGACGCCATGAAATCGGCCGGACCGAAGATGATCGTCTCAATACGTTGACTGGCCTGGGCGATTTCATTGACGTTGTTGAGTCCCTGTGCATTCTCGATCTGCGCCTCAATACCGATGCGCCCGACCTCGAATCCCATGGTCTTCTCGATCTGCGTCAACAGAAGGTCGAGCGCCACGATCTGCTGCGCGTTCTGCACCTTCGGCAGCATGACGCAGTCGAGGTTCGGGCCGGCGCCCTCGACGACCGTGACGACATCCCGGTACGTCCACTCGGTCGTCCAGTCGTTGACGCGCACGACCCTCGTCTTGCCCGTCCAGTCGCCCTCGTTGAGGAACTTGACGATCGTGTGCCGTGCCTCCGGCTTCGCGAGCGGCGCGCACGCGTCCTCCAGGTCCAGGAAGACCTGGTCCGCCGGGAGGCCCTGAGCCTTCTCCAGGAAGCGCGGGTTGCTGCCCGGCACGGCGAGACAGGAGCGGCGGGGACGGAGACGGTTGACGGTCATGCGGGGACCTCCAGGGGGTCGAGCCGGTTCGCTGTGCGGATCTCGTCGACGATGCGGCCGATGATTCCGGTGATGTCGAAGTCCTTCGGGGTGAAGACCGCGGCCACACCCGCGGCCCGCAGCTCTTCGGCGTCACCGCTGGGGATGATGCCACCGGCGATCACCGGGATGTCTGTGGCACCGGCCACACGCAGCCGTTCGAGGACGTCCGGGACCAGGCGGGCGTGCGAGCCGGACAGGATCGACAGGCCGACCGCGTGCACGTCCTCCGCGAGCGCCGCGTCCACGATCTGCTCCGGCGTCAGCCGGATGCCCTGGTACACCACCTCGAACCCGGCGTCCCGCGCGCGCACCGCGATCTGCTCGGCGCCGTTGGAGTGCCCGTCCAGGCCCGGCTTGCCGACCAGGAAACGCAGCTTGCCGGTGCCGAGGTCCCGCGCGGTGACGTCCACCCTGCGGCGCACCTCCGCCAGCGCCGACCCCTCCTCCACGGGAACCGCGACCGGCGCCGACGACACGCCCGTCGGCGCCCTGAACTCGCCGAACACCTCGCGCAGGGCGCCCGCCCACTCGCCGGTCGTGATGCCCGCGCGGGCGCACTCCAGGGTGGCCTCCATGAGGTTCTCCGTGCCCTGCGCGGCCTCCTTGAGGCGGTCCAGGGCCTGGCGGACCGTCGGGTAGTGGAAGGGGTCGCCCATGCCCTGCCGGTCGGACGACTCCTGACGGGTGGTGCGCCACTCCTCGACGGCCGCCACGACCCGTTCCTCGACAGCCGGATCGACTGTCTGGATGGCTTGATCGAGATCGGCGGTGAGTGGATTGGGCTCCGTCGTATTGAACGCATTGACGCCGACGATCAACTCTTGACCGGACTCAATACGTGCCCGGCGCTCCGCGTGCGACGCCACCAGCTGCGACTTCAGGTACCCCGACTCCACCGCGGCCATCGCGCCGCCCATCTCCTGGATCCGCGCCATCTCCGCGAGGGAGTCCGCGACCAGCGCGTCCACCTTCTTCTCGATGACGTGCGACCCCGCGAAGATGTCCTCGTACTCCAGCAGATCGCTCTCGTGCGCCAGCACCTGCTGGATCCGCAGCGACCACTGCTGGTCCCACGGCCTCGGCAGCCCCAGCGCCTCGTTCCACGCCGGCAGCTGCACCGCCCGCGCGCGGGCGTCCTTCGACAGCGTCACCGCGAGCATCTCCAGCACGATCCGCTGGACGTTGTTCTCCGGCTGCGCCTCCGTCAGCCCCAGCGAGTTGACCTGCACGCCGTAGCGGAACCGGCGCTGCTTGGGGTCCTCGATGCCGTACCGCTCGCGCGTCACCTGGTCCCAGATGCGGCCGAAGGCGCGCATCTTGCACATCTCCTCGATGAAGCGGACGCCGGCGTTGACGAAGAAGGAGATCCGGCCGACGACGTCACCGAAACGCTCGGCGGGGATCTGCCCCGAATCGCGGACCGCGTCCAGCACGGCGACCGCCGTCGACATCGCGTACGCGATCTCCTGGACGGGCGTCGCCCCCGCCTCCTGGAGGTGATAGCTGCATATGTTGATCGGGTTCCACTTCGGCATGTGGTTGACCGTGTAACAGATCATGTCCGTCGTCAGCCGCAGCGAGGGACCCGGCGGGAAGACGTGCGTCCCCCGCGAGAGGTACTCCTTGACGATGTCGTTCTGCGTCGTCCCCTGGAGCAGCTCGGGGTCAGCGCCCTGCTCCTCCGCGACGACCTGATAGAGCGCCAGCAGCCACATCGCGGTCGCGTTGATCGTCATCGAGGTGTTCATGCGCTCCAGGGGGATGTCCTGGAACAGCCGCCGCATGTCCCCGAGATGGGCCACCGGCACACCCACCCGGCCGACCTCGCCGCGCGCGAGGACGTGGTCGGGGTCGTAGCCGGTCTGGGTCGGCAGGTCGAAGGCGACCGACAGACCCGTCTGGCCCTTGGCGAGGTTGCGGCGGTACAGCTCGTTGGACGCCTCGGCGGTGGAGTGCCCGGCGTACGTCCGCATGAGCCACGGCCGGTCCTTCTGGCGCTCTGTCATCGGGTGCCCTCAGACGTTCCGGAAGCGGTTGATGGCGTCGATGTGCTGCTCGCGCTTGGCGTGGTCGCGCACGCCCAGGCCCTCCTCGGGCGCCAGGCACAGGACGCCGACCTTGCCCTGGTGCAGGTTGCGGTGGACGTCGTACGCGGCCTGGCCGGTCTCCTGGAGGGCGTACACCTTGGAGAGCGTCGGGTGGATCTTTCCCTTGGCGACCAGGCGGTTGGCCTCCCACGCCTCGCGGTAGTTCGCGAAGTGCGAGCCGATGATCCGCTTGAGGGACATCCACAGGTACCGGTTGTCGTACTCGTGGTTGTAGCCGGACGTGGACGCGCAGGTGACGATCGTGCCGCCCTTGCGGGTGACGTACACCGACGCGCCGAACGTCTCGCGGCCCGGGTGCTCGAAGACGATGTCGACGTCCTCGCCGCCGGTCAGCTCGCGGATGCGCTTGCCGAAGCGCTTCCACTCGCGCGGGTCCTGCGTGTGGTCGTCCTGCCAGAACTTGTAGTCCTCGGCGGTCCGGTCGATGATCGCCTCCGCGCCCATCCGGCGGCAGATCTCCGCCTTCTGCGGGCTGGAGACGACACAGATCGGCGTGGCGCCGCCGGCCAGCGCGAACTGCGTGGCGTAGCTGCCGAGTCCGCCGCTCGCGCCCCAGATCAGGACGTTGTCGCCCTGCTTCATCCCGGCGCCGTTGCGCGAGACGAGCTGCCGGTACGCCGTCGAGTTGACGAGGCCGGGCGAGGCGGCCTCCTCCCAGCTCAGGTGGTCCGGCTTCGGCATCAGCTGGTTCGACTTGACCAGCGCGATCTCCGCGAGGCCGCCGAAGTTCGTCTCGAAGCCCCAGATGCGCTGCTCCGGGTCGAGCATCGTGTCGTTGTGGCCGTCGGACGACTCCAGCTCGACGGACAGGCAGTGCGCGACGACCTCGTCACCCGGCTGCCACGCGTTGACGCCGGGCCCGGTGCGCAGGACGACGCCCGCGAGGTCGGAGCCGATGACGTGGTACGGCAGGTCGTGGCGCCTCGTCAGCTCGCTGACCTTGCCGTAGCGCTCCAGGAACCCGAACGTCGACAGGGGCTCGAAGATCGACGTCCACACGGAGTTGTAGTTCACGGACGACGCCATGACCGCCACCAGGGCCTCGCCCGGGCCGAGTTCGGGCACGGGCACCTCGTCCAGGTGCAGCGACTTGCGCGGGTCCTTGTCGCGGGTCCGCATCCCCGCGAACATCTCCGTCTCGTCCTTGTGCACGGTGATCGCGCGGTACGACTCGGGCAGCGGGAGGGCGGCGAAGTCGGCGGATGTGCTCTCCGGCGACTGGATCGCCTCCAGGATGTCCTTCACGGTCACGGTGTTGCCTCCGGCGGTGTGCGCCCCTGAGGGAAGGGCGCGGTGAGGGTGCTGGCTTCTGGTGTGCGGCGGCGCTTTGTGGCGCGGGAGGTTGCCTGTGACGCAGGCGTCCGGGTGCGCGGCGACGTGGTGCGCGGGGACAACCGGCGGACGGCTGTTCGCCGTCCGCCGGCCACCCGGACGACTTCAAGGTATGACACCCCGTGTCACTCGGCAAGGCACTGAGTGCCATGAATTGCGCTCAGGTGAATTCTTTACTTGACAAGTGAGCGATGATCGATCAAGTGGGGGTCCTGAGGTGCGGGAAAACGTGCCCTGACATGCCAAAACGGCCACCCCTGGGGGTGGCCGTCGTCACAGAGATGTTCTCGGGTCAGCGTTCCTTGAGCGCCTGCTCGATCGCCCGCATGACCTCGTCCAGCGGCGCGTCCGTCCGGGCGACCGTCACCAGGACCTCGCCCTGCGCCGAGAGCGCCGCCGGGGGCGCCGGTACGGCGGGGGAGGGGGGCGTCGCCGCCCGCCCGATGCCGATGCCCGTGCCGAACGTACGGCGCACGATCGCGAACGCGTGGTCCAACTGCGCCTCCACGTCGCCCTGCCCGCCCGCGCGCAGCCAGCGCCGCAGCACGTGGTTGTGCGCGGTGACCACCGCCGACGCGGCGACCTCGGCCAGCAGCGGGTCGTCGTTCGCGTCGTCGTCGTGCGCGTGCTCGTCGAAGTGGCCCAGCAGATAGCGCGTGAACAGCCGCTCGTAGCGGGCCACCGAGGCGATCTCCGCCTCGCGCAGGGTGGGCACCTCACGCGTCAGCTTGTAGCGGGCGACCGAGATCTCCGGCCGCGCCGCGTACATCTTCATGACCTCCTTGATGCCGCGGCACACGGTGTCGAGGGGGTGCTCGTGCGCCGGGGCGGCGTTCAGCACCGCCTCCGCGCGGACCAGCGTGTCGTCGTGGTCCGGGAAGATCGCCTCCTCCTTGGAACGGAAGTGGCGGAAGAACGTACGGCGCGCGACCCCGGCCGTCGCCGCGATCTCGTCGACGGTGGTCGCCTCGTAGCCCTTCGTCGCGAACAGCTCCATCGCGGCTGCCGCCAGTTCTCGGCGCATCTTGAGCCGCTGGGCGGCGGCACGGCTGCCTGCGGCACTCTCCGGCGCGTCGGACGAGGCGGGGGTACGGGAGGACTTGGCGGGCTGGGACATGCCCCGAACGTACTGCATGTGTACGGCCCGATGCGCAGGTCCGGGGTCCGCCCGGCCTGCGGAATCGAGCAGCCCGCCCCAGTCCGCCCGCCCCAGGAAGGGGTCAGCGCCTGGCATGTTCGCGGAAGCCGCGGCCCGTCTTGCGGCCGAGGCAGCCCGCGGCGACCAGGTGCTCCAGAAGCGGCGCCGGCGCGAGGCCGGGGTCGCGGAACTCGCGGTGCAGGACCTTCTCGATGGCGAGGGAGACGTCCAGGCCGACGACGTCGAGGAGTTCGAAGGGGCCCATCGGGTAGCCGCCGCCGAGCCGCATCGCCGCGTCAATGTCGTCAAGAGATGCGTAGTGTTCCTGCACCATCTTGATCGCGTTGTTGAGATACGGGAACAGCAGGGCATTCACGATGAACCCCGCACGGTCTCCACAGTTGACGGGATGCTTCTTGATCGATGCACAGACCTCGTCAACAGTTGATCGAGTATCGTCCGCCGTCAACACTGTACGGACCACCTCGACCAGCTTCATCGCCGGTGCAGGATTGAAGAAGTGCATCCCGACGACGTCCTGGGGCCGCGACGTCGCCCGCGCGCACGCGATCACCGGCAACGACGACGTCGTGGTCGCCAGCACCGCACCCGGCCGGCACACCTTGTCCAGCGTCGCGAACAACTGCTGCTTGACCGCGAGATCCTCCGCGACCGCCTCGACGGCGAGGTCGACGTCCGCGAACGCGTCGTACGACCCGGCCGGCGTGATCCGCTCCAGGGTCAGCGCGGCCGACTCCGCAGTGAGCCGCCCCTTGTCGACGGACCGCGCGAGGGACCTCCCGATCCGGGCCTTCGCGGCGACGGCCTTCTCCTCGCTGCGGGCGGCCAGGACGACGTCGTACCCGGCCTTCGCGAACACCTCCGCGATGCCGGACGCCATGGTCCCGGACCCGGCGACGCCCACGGCCCTGACGGGGCGGCCGGGGACGCCGGAGGCGCCGGGGAGGGGGGTGAGGGCGTCGGGGACGACGGTCGCGCTGCCGGGAGCCTCGTACGTGTAGAAGCCGCGCCCCGCCTTGCGGCCCGTGAGCCCGGCCTCGCTGAGCTGGCGCAGGATCGGCGCGGGGGCGTGCAGACGGTCGTGGGAGGCGGCGTACATGGCGTCCAGGACGGTGCGCGCGGTGTCGACGCCGATCAGGTCGAGGAGGGCGAGCGGGCCCATCGGGAGGCCGCAGCCCAGGCGCATCGCCGCGTCGATGTCCTCGCGGGAGGCGTAGCGCGCCTCGTACATCGCCGCCGCCTGGTTGAGGTAGCCGAACAGCAGGCCGTCCGCGAAGCCGGGGCGGTCGCCGACGGCCACCGGCTCCTTGCCGAGTTCGACGGCCAGTTCGGTGACCGTCGCGACGGCCTGCGGGGCGGTCAGCACCGACGAGACGACCTCGACGAGCTTCATCGCGGGCGCCGGGTTGAAGAAGTGCAGGCCCAGCACGCGCTCCGGGCGCGCGGACTCGGCCGCGAGCCGGGTCACGGACAGGGCGTTCGTACCGGTCGCGAGGATCGTGTCGGGGCGCACGACGCCGTCCAGTTCGCGGAAGATCTGCTGCTTGATCTCGTACGACTCCGGCGCGACCTCGATCACCAGGTCCGCGTCGGCCGCCTCGCGCAGGTCCGTGCCCGTACGGACCAGGGCGAGCGCGTCCGCGCGCTGCCGCTCGGTGAGCCGGCCGCGGGCCACCGCGCGGGCGGTGGAGGCCTCCAGGGCGGCGACACAGCGGGCCGCCTGCGCCGCGCTGATGTCGATGCCGATCACCCGGCGGCCGGCCTTGGCGAGGACTTCGGTGATGCCGGTGCCCATCGTGCCGAGACCGACGACGGCGACGGTCCGCAGGGCCTGCTGGGGCAGCGGGGTCTGCTGGGTGGAGGGGGACAGGGGAGTGGCCATCGAGGGACTCCAGAGAAGTGGTGACGACTGGGAGAGCGCCGGGTGCGCCGAGGGGGCGCGCGGGGCGCGAAAGGCTGCGGGTGCTGCCGGGCTGCGAGCGCACACGCCCGGTGGCCGACGGAGTGGAGCTGGGGCGCGCACACGCCCGACGTACCGATGCGTACGGCTTGTCCGGCTCGTACGGCGGAGAGATCCGACCGGCCCTGTCCCGGAGCCGGGTCGTGCTTCCCACGGCGGCTGCGTCACCAGGCCGCCATGAGGAGGTACGCGGGAGGGTGTCCCGCTCGTCTGAGCTTAACCCGTGAGTAACGAGCGCGCCAGCCCCTGGATGCGGCGGACTTCGCGAACCCGTTCCCCTCCTGGTCGCACCCCGCCTACGCTCTGAATCATGGACGAGGAGTCGCGATCGCTCACGGAGCGCTTACGCCGGGAGTCGGGCGGGGGCGAGCCCTTCGAGCGGCTCGCGGCGGCCGGCGTGGACGAACTGGCCGGGGTGCTGACCGAGCCCGGACGGCCGCTGTGGGCGCGGGAGCTGGCCGCGTACCGGCTCGGCCTCGCGGGGGACCGGCGCGCCTTCGAGGCCCTCGTCCTCCTCCTCAACCACCGCGACCCCCCGCGCTGCGCCTCCGCCGCGCACGCGCTCGCCCGCCTCGGCGATCCCCGCACCGCCCGCGCGGCGGCGGCCCTCGCCACCAACGAACTCCGCGTCGCCTACGCGCTCCAGCCGGTCCGCCTCCTGGCCGCGCTCGCCGCCCCCGAGTCGGTTCCGGCCCTGATCACGACCCTCCGCCGCCGCCTCACCCCCCACGACCCGTACCGCCGCGTGGCACTGGCCTGCATCGAGGGCCTCGGCGCGCTCCGCGATCCCCGCGCGCGGCCGGTGCTGGAGGAGACCCTGGCCCATCCGGCGCTGGCGGAGGCCGGGGCGCGGGCACTGCGGAGGATTCCGGTTCGGCGCCGGTGAGGTGGGTGCGGCGCGGGTGGCGTGTGACGTCCTGACAGGTGGTCAGCCGCCCACCTCCCCCACGTACCGCACCTCCGGCACCTCCACCCCGGCCACCTCGAACGGTTCCTCCGTGCCGTCGGGAGCGAGCCCCGCGCGCTCGTAGAACCGGCGTGCGCGGGCGTTGTCCTTGAGGACCCACAGGTACAGCCGCTCGCACCCCCGCGCGGCGAGTTGCCGGCGCGTCTCCTGGAGGAGCGCGTGTCCGACGCCGGTGCCGAAGGAGGCCGCGTCCACGTACAGGGCGTACAACTCCGCGTCGTCCGTGAGGAGTTCACCGTCCCGGTACGGGCCGTGACACGCCCAGCCGACGACCGTGCCGGCGCGCTCGGCGACGAGGTTGACCACGTTCTCGCCGGCGTTCGCGAAGTGGGCGCGGCGGCGGTCGGTGTCCTCGGGGACGGAGAGGGCGTCGAGGTAGGGCTGGGGGACGAGGCCCCGGTAGGCGGTCTGCCAGCCGCGCACGCGGATCTCGGCGACGCGGGGACAGTCGGCGAGGACCATGGGGCGGACCGGGAGCGGGTCGCCCGCGCCGGCCACGTGGCTGTACTGCGAGGCGGGGGCGACGCCGTCAGGGGCCGGGGTGCGGGTCAGATCGCTCATGCACCCATCATGGATCACGGGTCTGACAACGCCCCCGGCCCCTCGGTTCGACGAACCCTGTCTCAGCCCCTGAACCCCAGCAGCCCGTGCAGCGCGGTGCCGTGCGCCGAAGGCGCCGCGACCTTGCTGGTGAGCGGCTTGGGGTCCGGCAGGGCCTTGCACACCGCGTCGACGGGGCCGTCGGCGCGTGGGACCGTGCCGTCCGTGAGGTACGCGGCGAGGTGCTTGTCGAGGCACGCGTTGCCGCTGAGGGTGATGCCGTGGTTGCCGCCGCCCTCCTCGACGACGAGGCTGGAGCCGCGCAGCAGCGCGTGCGTGAGGGCGCCGCCCTCGTACGGGGTCGCGGCGTCGTTGGTCGCCTGGAACAGCAGGACCGGCGGCAGCTTGTGGTTGGCGACGTTCACCGGACGGAGCGACTTCGTCGGCCAGAACGCGCACGCCGCGTTGTACCAGGCGTTGTTCCAGGTCATGAAGGGCGCCTTCTCGTACGTCGCCCAGTTGTCGACCCGCCACTGCTCCCAGTCGCGCGGCCAGGCGGCGTCCCGGCACTGCACCGAGCTGTAGACGCTGAACCCGTTGTCCCCGGATGCGTCGACCGCGCCGAACTTCTCGTACGCCTCGACCAGCGGATCGGCGTCCTGGGTGTTCACGTACGCGGCGAACGCCTCGGCGAGGTAGGGCCAGTAGCCGTTGAAGTACCCGCCCGGCAGGAACGTGTCCTCCAGCTCGGAGGCGCCGACCTTGCCGCCGGCCGGCTTCTTCGCGAGGGACGCGCGCATGGCGTACCACTTCGTCTCGACCTTCTCGGGGTCGGTGCCGAGGTGGTAGGTGGCGTCGTACTTCGCGATCCACGCCATCAGCGCGCGGTGGCGGTCGTTGAAGGCGACGTCCTGGGAGAGGTTGTCGTCGTACCAGACACCCGAGGGGTCGACGATCGAGTCGAGCACCAGGCGGCGCACGCGCTCCGGGTAGAGCTTCGCGTAGACGGCGCCCAGGTACGTGCCGTACGAGTAGCCGAAGTAGTTGATCCGGTGCGCGCCCACGGCCGTGCGGATGGCGTCCATGTCGCGCACCGCGCTGACGGTGTCGATGTACGGCAGGAGCTTGGCGTACTTCGTGCCGCAGGCTTTCGCGAACGACTGCACGCGCGCGAGGTTGGCCCGTTCGATCGCCTCGGTGACGGGCACCGAGTCGGGGCGCACGGGGTCGAAGTGGCCCGGCTTGCAGTCCAGCGCGGGCGTGGACTTGCCGACCCCGCGCGGGTCGAAGCCGATGACGTCGTACTGCGCGGCGACGTTCTTCGGGAGCGTCGAGGCGACGAACCCGGCGAGGGACAGGCCGCTGCCGCCGGGACCGCCGGGGTTGACCAGCAGGGGGCCCTGGTAGGTCTTGGCGGTGTGCGGGACGCGGGTCAGCGCGAGGCTGATCCGCTGCCCGCGCGGGTTGTCGTGGTCGAGCGGCACCTTCAGGGAGGCGCACTGGAGCGTCGGGTGGTCGGTCGTACCGCAGCTCTTCCAGGCGAGCTTCTCGGTGTGCTGCACCGGAGCGGCCTCTACGGGCGCGGCGGTGAGCGTCGCGGCCACGACGGCGGCGGCACCGCACAGTACGGCTGCGCGTTTTCTCATGGAGCCTCCCAGGACTGCCGGGACCGTGTGGGTCGACGGCCCCGGCGGCATGGTCCCGGGAAGCGGGGGCGGAAGAACCTGTTCCGCCGATAGTTGACCCGATCGGATGTTCCGGACGTGCTCAGAGCAGGGTCAGCTGGACCGGACCCGCCGGTTCCGGCTCCTCCGCCTGCGCGGGCGTGAGAGTCCTGCGCGGCATCCCCGCGCGCGTGGGGCCGATGCCGTACTCCCGCGCCAGTTCGTGGACCTGACGGGTGATCCGGCGCTGGTACCAGGTCGGGGCGTAGGCGCCGTCCGCGTACAGCCGGTCGTAACGGGACGTCAGACGCGGGTGGTGGTGCGCCAGCCAGGCCATGAACCACTCGCGCGCGCCGGGCCGCAGATGCAGCGTCAGCGGCGTCACGGACGTCGCTCCGGCGGCGGCGATCGCGCGCACGGTGGCGCGCAGCTGATCGGGGTGGTCGCCGAGGAACGGGATCACGGGAGCCATCAGGACGCCGCACCCGAGCCCGGCGTCGGCGAGCGCGCGGACGACGTCCAGGCGCCGCCCCGGGGCCGGGGTGCCCGGCTCCACCGTGCGCCACAGCTCCTCGTCGAGGAAGCCGACCGACACGGAGACGCCGACGTCGGTCACCTCGGCGGCCCGCCGCAGCAGGTCGAGGTCGCGCAGGATCAGCGTCCCCTTGGTGAGGATCGAGAACGGGTTCGCGCGCTCCCGAAGTGCGGTCAATATGCCCGGCATCAGTTGATAGCGGCCCTCTGCACGTTGATAGCAGTCAACGTTCGTGCCCATCGCGATGTGCTCGCCCTGCCAGCGCGGGGAGGCGAGTTCGCGGCGCAGCACCTCGGGGGCGTTCACCTTGACGACGATCTGCGTGTCGAAGCCGATGCCCGTGTCGAGGTCCAGATAGCTGTGCGTGCGGCGCGCGAAGCAGTACACGCACGCGTGCGAACAACCCCGGTAGGGGTTCACCGTCCATTCGAACGGCATGCGCGAGGCGCCCGGCACCCGGTTCAGGACCGAGCGGGCCCGGACCTCGTGGAACGTCATTCCGCGGAACTCGGGCGTGTCGAAGGTACGGGTGGTCACCGCGTCCGCGCCGAACAGGGCGGGGTCGGCCGCCCGGCCGTGCTCGCCGGGCTCCTGGGTGAGGTTCTGCCAGCGCATGACGCCTCCTCGGTAGCACTGGCCACAGAATAGAACACATGTTCCCATGATCGTGCGCGTGCCGTTTCCGATCGCTTTGGGACCCCCGATTTGGGTGGCCGCCCGGCGGGGTGGTTGGCTTGCCCCGACCCCGAGAAACAGGCCCTGGAGGAACTCATGGCGCAGGTCGAGGCCACCACCGAGCGCGTCGTCGCGGCGGACCCGGAGACGGTGTTCGACACGCTCGCCGACTACAGCGGCCCTCGCGCGAAGCTGATGCCCGAACAGTTCAGCGAGTTCGAGGTGCGCGAGGGCGGCGACGGCGAGGGCACGCTCGTGCACTGGAAGCTCCAGGCGACCAAGAAGCGCGTGCGCGACTGCCTCCTGGAGGTCACCGAGCCCACCGACGGCGAGCTCGTCGAGAAGGACCGCAACTCCTCCATGGTCACCGTCTGGCGCGTCACGCCCGCCGGCGAGGGCAGGGCGCGCGTCGTCGTCACCACGACCTGGCAGGGCGCCGGCGGCATCGGCGGCTTCTTCGAGAAGACCTTCGCCCCCAAGGGCCTCGCCCGGATCTACGACGCGCTGCTCGCCAACCTCGCCGCCGAGGTGGAGAAGTAGAACGCCCGGCCCGGCGGACAGGTTCCGCCCGAGCCCCGGCCGTTGATCGAATTCACCGGTTCGAGTGGTTGTTCCCTCGAACCCGGTCGGCGCCGTAACTCGTCGCGCTTGCCAGGAGTTGTCGCTTTACGCGGGAATTGTGTGGCAAGTGCGACGAGGGGAGCGGTACGTGGGCGGGATCACCCTGGTGCAGGAGGAGCCGGCGGTCGCGACGACCCCGCCGGCCGCCGCGCCCCCACC
>NZ_LIRL01000311.1 GCF_001419795.1 Streptomyces niveiscabiei | reverse complement strand
GGGGGCTGTACCTCGTCAACAAGCTGGCGCGGCGGTGGGGGGCTACCCGGCTCTCCACCGGCAAGGTCGTCTGGTTCGAGCTCAACAGAAGCTGAACAACGCGAGGCGCCCGGCACTTTCTTCAAGTGCCGGGCGCCTTTCGTTTGTTACTGGCCCTGTTGACGAGGTACAGCCCCCGCCCGCCCTCATCGGTCGCGCGCGCGTTCCGCAGCCGGGGCAACTGCGGTACGTCGTCCCCGACTTCGCAGCGCAGGACGTCGGTCCGCAGCAGCCTCAGCGTGACCGGCCGGGAGGCGTACCGCACGGCGTTGGTGACGACCTCGCTCACCAACAGCTCGACGGAATCGCTGAGTTCCTCAAGTCCCCAGCGCGCCAGAGCCCTTCGCGCGAGCCGCCGCGCACGGCCGGGTGCCGCGTCCTCCGGCTCCAGGAACCAGTACGCGACATCACTGGGCGCGATCCCGTCGAACCGCGCGGCGAGCAGCGCGATGTCGTCGTCCCGGTCACCGGGACCGAGCATGTCGAGCACCTCGTCGCACAGCGCTTCGAGCGGCGGCGGATGGTCGGGCCCGGTCAGCTGCGCGGTCGCGGCGAGCTTCTCGCGCAGGGCCTCTATCCCGGTCCAGACGTCCCGCAGCCGGGACTCCACGAGCCCGTCGGTGTACAGCAGCAGCGTCCCGCCGGCCGGTGCGTCCAGCTCGACGGCCTCGAAGTCGACTCCCCCGACTCCGATGGGCGCGTTCGGCGGCACCTTGAGGACCTCGGCCCGGCCGCCGAGGTGCAGCAGGACGGGCGGCGGATGGCCCGCGTTGGCGACGGTGATGCGGTGCGACACCGGGTCGTACACCGCGTAGAGGCAGGTCGCCATGCGGTCCTGGCCGAGCCGCTGGGCCTGCTCGTCGAGGTGGTGCAGGACCTCCTGCGGCGGCAGGTCGAGCCCGGCCAGCGTCTGGGCCGTCGTCCGGAGCTGGCCCATGATCGCGGCGGACGTCATCGAGTGGCCCATGACGTCGCCGACGACGAGGGCGACACGGCTGCCGGGCAGCGGGATCGCGTCATACCAGTCGCCGCCGACGCGGGCCGTCTCGGCGGCGGGGAGGTAGCGGGAGGCGAGGCGCACGCCCGTGGGGCGCGGGAGGTGCTCGGGGAGCATCGTGCGCTGCAACTCGTCCGCGATGTACGCCTCGCGGCCGTACAGGACCGCCTTGTCGATGCCGAGCGCGCTGTGCGTGGCGAGCTGGGCGGCGACCAGGAGGTCGTCCGGCTCGAAGGGGAAGCGGTCGGCGCGGCGGATGAAGACGGTCGCGCCGATCACCCGGCGCCGGCCGCGCAACGGCGCGAGGATCGCGCGCTGGCCGCCGGGGACGACCAACTGGCTGTCCTCGCCGAGGAGTTCCGGCAGCGCGGCGCGCGCGGCGGGCGCGTCCGCGAACACCGGCCGGACCCCGCGCAGCACCTCCGCGAGCGCGCCGCCCTGCCGCACCTCGCACAACTCGGCGATCGCGGACGACAGTTCGGAGATCTCCGGCGGCTCGGGCAGCGGCGCCGGGATGATGAACCCGGCCTCCGAGTCGCGCTCCTCGGGGATGCGGTCGGTGCGGCGCAGGCGCAGCACCAGGGGCCCGGTGGGGCGTTCGTCGCCGACCGGCAGCGGGTCGCGCAGGTAGACGAGGATCGCGTCGGAGAACGTCGGCACGGTCGCCCGGCACAGGCCCATCACGATCTCGTCGAGGTCGATGCCCCGCGCGATGCGCCGGGTGGCCGCGCCGACGAACCTGAGCCGGTCACCGTCGCGCCGCATCGGCGTCGGCTGGCCCGGCGGCAGGCCCCCGCCCTTGCGCCGCTCCTGCGGCACCTCGCCGCCCGGCTGCGCGGGGATGGACTCCGGCGCGGGGCGGGGGCGGTGCGCGTCGGGTTCGGCGGCCACCGGCTGCGAGTGCTCGGGATCCTTGCCCATGTCGCCTTTGCCGTCACCGCCCGTGTCGTACGGCGGTGTCTCCAGTGCCGCGGTGCCCGGCGTGAGCGCCGGGGAACGCAGGAGCGCCCCGCGGGGATCCGCGGGGTCGGCGCCCTGAGGGCGTTCGAAGGAGGTCGGGTGCTCCGTCACGCGTGTCGAATCCGTCCGTCCGGGGCTGCGCGCCGTACGCGCAGTCGGTCCCGCAGAAAATCCGATACCCGGAATACGTCTCCGCGGAACGGGAAACCGGCGTGACCGGAGGCTGTTTCCGACTCCCCGGGGGACGACTGGCCGCCGCCCGTACCGGTGTTGCCCTCGTACCCCTCGCTCACGTCCTGCCGCCCCTCGGTGACGTTCGGTCAGACCTGGTGTCTGCTCCGGGAGTTACTGCCGCACTGCCCTTCCGGACGACGATCCTACGGTTGCCGTCCCGGGGCGCATCAAGGGTCTCATGGTGAAGCATGCATGGGGGTACGGTCCCAGTCCTGCGGCAGAACGGGGACGTTCCAGGACGGATCCGGGCGCCAGTTCTCCCAGCCGTCCCGGTACGGCGCCCCCCAGGCGCGGATCACCTCCGCCGCGGCGCGCCCCGCCGCGCGCACCCGCGCGGCCTGCTCGGCGTCCATCAGCCCGACCCGCTGCGCCTGCGCGAACTCGTCCTCGTCGAGCCATTCCCAACTCCGGTCCGGATGTACGCAGATGTCGAGGAAGTGATCCTCGGAGTCCACGCCGCCCGCCCAACGGGCCAGCGGCTCCTCCAGATTGACGTACCAGTTCTTGAACTGCCAGCCCGGCTGCCAGAACAGCCACACCGACCAGGGTTCGCCGGGGCGCGCGAGCTTCAGGACGCCGGTCCCCGACCAGCGGCCCCGCTGGACCGTACGGGGCTTCGTGTACCGCGTCTCCAGCGGCTCCTGGTGCACCGGGGTGCCGTCCGCGAGGCCCGGCTTCACGCACTCCGTGCCGGGCGCGAGCCAGACCGCGAGGAGGTCGGCGTCGTCCCGGACGACGGTGACGGGGCGGGCGATGTGGAAGTCCTCCGCGCCGTTCGCCCGGTAGCGCCACAGGATGGGGGTGCCCGGCGCCCAGCGGACCGGCGGGGACCCGCCTGTCACCGAACCGTTCACGCCGCTCACCGCTCCCTCGTCTGCCATGACCAGATATTAGGTGCCCAGGCCAAGCAGCGCTGTGGCTTCGGTCAGGGTTCTCGCGAACTTAAAGACGCGTCACCGCTGGTTACGGGTGTGTCATCCGCAGGACATCCAGCGCCTCGTCGAGCTGCTCGACCGTCAGGTCCCCCCTCTCCACGTACCCGCCCTCGACGACCACCTGCCTGATCGTCTTCCGCTCCGCGAGGGCCTTCTTGGCGACCTTCGCGGCCTCCTCGTACCCGATGTACTTGTTGAGCGGCGTCACCACCGACGGGGACGACTCGGCGTACTCGCGCGCGCGTTCGCGGTGCGCGACGATGCCGTCGACCGTGCGGTCCGCGAGCAGGCGCGAGACGTTCGCGAGGAGGCGGATCGACTCCAGGACGTTCTTCGCGATCACCGGGAGCATCACGTTCAGCTCGAAGTTGCCGGCCGCGCCCGCCGCCGCGACCGTCGCGTCGTTGCCCGTGACCTGCGCCGCGACCATCAGCACCGCTTCCGGGATCACCGGGTTGACCTTGCCCGGCATGATCGAGGAGCCCGGCTGGAGGTCGGGCAGCGAGATCTCCGCGAGGCCCGTGCGCGGGCCCGACGCCATCCAGCGCAGGTCGTTGGCGATCTTCGTGAGGCCGACCGCGATCGTCCTGAGCTGTCCGCTGGTCTCGACGATGCCGTCCCGCGCGCCCTGCGCCTCGAAGTGGTCGCGGGCCTCCGTGAGCGGCAGGCCCGTCGCGCGGGCCACCTCCGCGATCACCGCCGCCGAGAAGCCGGGCGGGGTGTTGATGCCGGTGCCCACCGCCGTGCCGCCGAGGGGGAGTTCGGCGAGCCGGGGGAGCGAGGCGCGCAGGCGCTCGACGCCGTACGTCACCTGCGCGGCGTACCCCCCGAACTCCTGTCCCAGCGTGACCGGGGTCGCGTCCATCAGGTGCGTGCGCCCCGACTTGACGACGTCCGCGAACTCCTGGGACTTGCGGGTCAGGGACGCCGCGAGGTGCTCGAGCGCCGGGATCAGGTCGTGGGTGACCGCCGCTGTCGCCGCGATGTGGATCGACGAGGGGAAGACGTCGTTCGACGACTGCGAGGCGTTCACATGGTCGTTGGGGTGCACGTCCTTGCCGAGGCGCTCCGTCGCCAGCGTCGCGATCACCTCGTTCGTGTTCATGTTCGACGACGTCCCCGAACCCGTCTGGAACACGTCCACCGGGAAGTGCTCGTCCCACTTCCCCTCCGCGACCTCCCGCGCCGCCCCCTGGATCGCCTCCGCGATGTCCGCGTCCAGCACCTTGAGCTCGGCGTTGACCTTCGCCGCGGCCCCCTTGATCCGCGCGAGCGCCTCGATGTGCGCCCGCTCGATCCGCTGCCCGGACACCGGGAAGTTCTCGACGGCCCGCTGCGTCTGGGCCCGCCACTTCGCGTGCGCCGGGACTCTGACCTCGCCCATGGAGTCGTGCTCGATGCGGTAGTCGCTCATGTCCCGTACAGCGAACGGGGTCGCTCACTTGTTCCTGGCGGGGCGGATGTTCACCCGATCAGGGTGTGCGCCGCCTCACTCCGGGACCGGACAGTGGTAGCGGCCTCCGGCCAGGATCCGGCACTCCTTCACGAAGGGCCCGTAGGAGCTGACCTCGAAGATCCCTTCGGGGTGCGCGGCGATGCCGTGGACGTGGAAGTCCTCGCCGTTGTTCGTGATGTCCTGCGTGTGCCGTCCGGTGGAGTCGACGTACGTGGCCTCGAACGCCTTCCACGTGCAGTCCTTCGTCCCCGAGGTGACCTGGACCCGGAGTCCCATCGGAGCCGCGCCGTTCCCCAGGTCGATCTTCCTGCGGGAGAAGAAGGGTTCTCCGTAGTTCCCTTCCTCGCCCGTGATCAGCGCGGTCGCGGGGGAGCGTGTCAGGTCGAAGAACATTCCTTCGTAGCTGCCGCCCGCCTGTTCCTCGATCTCGATGACGTTGCGGGCCTGCGCGGGAGTGCAGCTGAGTCCCTTGACGCGCAGGCCGGTGATGGAGAGGCTCGCCTGCCGGTCGCTGAGGATGTCCACGAGCCATGCCTCGGCGTACGTGTAGTCGGGGTTGGAACCGTGCTTCGCGAGGCCGCGGTCGCCGAAGAAGGCGCCGCGGCCGTGGTGTGCCTTGAGGAACGGTGTGAGGGGACTGTCCAGAAACGGCTCGACGGTGCCGTGCCCCTTCTGCGTCCGGAGCAGTTCCGCCTTGTCCTCGGCGGAGAACGGCGTACTGAAGAGCATCGCCTCCGCGTACTCGGTGTCCGGCCGCACGGAGGCCGAGAACGCCGGACCCTGCCGGTCCGCCTTGTCCTCCGCCTCGTCCGCCACCCGCGCGTCGTGCTCGGCCGTCAGCCAGTCGCATCCCTTCGCCGTGAAGAGCGTGAGCATCGCGGCCAGTGCCGACCAGCCGAGACCCACGACAAGGCGGCGCCGGCGTCTGACGGGATCGGCGTGGTCCGCGTCGGGCGCGACACCCGCGATCACGTCCTCCAGGAACGGGGAGCCGTTCGCCGGGGGAGGCACCTCGGGAGGCGGTTCGCTTCCGGTCATGGGACAGCCCTCGCAGGGGTGAGCGGCCGTGACGTACGGAAATCCGATGGTAAGTCACAGCCGCCGGCGGGGATCCGGGATCACGGACAGTTCCGGTCGGGACCCGATCGATCTCGATCGTGGTGACGTTCTCGGCTCGGGGTGCGGGAGTGGTGCCTCGCCGGAACCGGATTCTCCGGATCGTCGAGCCAGACGGTCTCCGCGTCGGCGGTGACTGTCAGGCCGAATCGTCCGAAGCCGGGTTTCCCCTGCTCGTTCCACCACCTGTACGCCGATTCGGCTTCGTCCCAGAGGCGGCGCAGCCCTGCTTGCCACACGCGTGTGGGAGAGCCGTCGTGGAACACCGCGCACGCCCATGAGCGGTCGGTGAGCCCGTAGAACCACACCGGGCGTTTCCCATCGTGCTTCTCAGCGGCGACGTGAACGCACTCGCGGAGACTCACCCCGAGGGCGAACCGCCGTGGATCGAAGCGTTCCCCGAGGAAGTCGCCTTCCGAGATCGTGGTGGACGCCCTCTCACTGTCGGGGGCGCCGCTGATGTAGTCGGCGTGGACGATGGACGGGAGCCGTTGAGTCCGTGCCTTCATGAACTCCACAGGGCCGGTGAAGGCCCCTGAGGCACTTGCTCCGTCCTCGGAGACCGTCAGCCGTGCTACGGCGTCGCCGTTGCCGTAGTGGGTGCCCCAGGGGGCGACGACGACCCCGTCAGGTCGGCACTGCTCCACCCACGCGAAGGGGATGGAGCGCAGCCCGCAGGTGGCGATGATCCGGTCGTACGGACCGCCTTCCGGGTGCCCCTTGAGGCCGTCCCCGTGGATGACATGGACCGGAAGACCGAACCTGGTCAACGCCGTTCGCGCATCGGCGGAAATCGCGGGATCTACTTCAACCGTCGTGACGTTCTCGGCGCCCAGCCGGTGAGCGAGCAGAGCCGCGTTCCATCCGGTCCCGGTGCCGATCTCCAATACACGGTTTCCCGATTGCACATCGAGATCCTGAAGCATCCGGAACACGACGGACGGCATGGAAGCGGAAGAGGTCGCCACAACTCCCGGATCAGGGCCGGAATGCTTACCGTCGTCCCACTGCGTGACCAACGGGACGTCGGATTCCGCGTACCGGTACCAGAGTCCAGGATCGGTCGCCCGCGACACGGGAACGCTCTGCCCAGTTTCCATGTCGAACGGCCAGATGAGCTCCGGAAGGAACGGTGCGCGGGGAACCGCAGCGAACGAGGGCGCCCAGTCCGAGGAGAGGGCACCCCCTGACATAAGGGCGCGCCCCAGCCCTTCCCGGCCGGGGCGCTCCTGGCGTTCGTGGTCAGTCACTCAACAGCCCTACTTCTTGGGCGGGTTGGGGACACCGGGACCGCCGTCCGGGG
>NZ_LIRL01000310.1:543-5087 GCF_001419795.1 Streptomyces niveiscabiei | reverse complement strand
GCCGCGAGCCCCCGGGTGAGCCCCCTGCGCATCCACCGCCCCATCGGGCGCTCCACCCACCGCCAGATCCCGTACGACAGGAGCAGCATCGCGGTCGTCACGACGGCCATGTTCCCCCAGTGGCCGAGGGCGGGCACGTGCCGGGTGAGGCCCTTGGCGAGCGGGTAGCCGAGGCTCATGTGGACCAGGTAGAACGGGTAGGTCAGCGCCCCCGCCGTCACCAGCCACCGCCAGCTCAGGTTCCGCAGTGGCCCGATGGTGGCCAGCATGAGGACGCCGAGGAACGCCGTCAGCAGCAGCGCGCACAGGCTCCAGGAGACGGTGCGGGTGCTCCCGGGCGCGGCCATGTGCCAGTCGACGCGTATCTGGAGCACGCTGAGCTGGTACGCCCACGCCATCCCCAGCAGGGTCCACAGCATCAGGTTCTGCCCGAACCGGAACATCAGGTAGAGCGCGATCCCGGCGACGAACAGCCCCGTGTAACCGCTCAGGACGAACTGGTCGAGCAGCCTGTTCTGGGTGGAGTGCGTGACGTACGCGGCGACCAGCCAGACCGTGCAGAAGCCGAGCAGCCGCTCGTAGGTCGCGCCGAACTTCAGCACGATCGCCATCAGCAGATAGAACCGCGCCTCCAGATCGAGCGTCCAGGCGACCCCGGCGAGCAGATCGGCGTCCAACGGGCCGGGAAACATCGTCAGGTTGGCCAGCACGGTCCGCGGGTGCAGGTCCTCCGGAAGGTTGTCGGACTTCTGGGGGAACACCGCGAGACGGGTGACGAGCAGCACGATCACCGCCCAGTACGCGGGGAAGAGCCGAGAGAGCCGGGACACCGCGAACTCGCCCGGCGTGCGCCCCCACGCGCTCATACAGATCACGAACCCGCTGATCAGGAAGAACATTTCGACGCCGAGCCAGCCGTACATCGAGGCGCGGTGCACGGTGTACGCGAACTCCCTGGGCGTCTCGCCCCAGATGCTCGGGAAGTTCTGGCCGAAGTAGTGGAAACAGGCGACCGCGAGCGCCGCCGCGAGGCGCAGCCCGTCGACGAGGGCGAGCCGCGGCGGCCGGTCGGGACTGTTCACCTGGCGGATGGACAACGTTCCTCCTGTCGACGAACTGTGCGGTTCCTACGGGGTGTAGGAGTCGCGGGCGCCTGAATAGTTGTTGCGGGGACGGGAGTTGTTACGCCCCTGTGATGCGACGAGGGGTGGCCCGCCGCCGGACCCGAGGGCCGTGAGAAGGTCGTGCCGACAGTGGATCAACACGAGAGGCAGCAGCATGTACGGGGTGTCCCTGGGAGACGACGGGGCCGAGTTGCGCCCCCTTGAGACGTGGCACGCCGAGGAGCTCCTCGCCCACTTCGACCGGGGCCGCGACCACATCGGCCGGTTCATCGGCTTCGGCTCCCGCGAGACGGACGTCGAGTCGACCCGCGCGCTCCTCAAGCGGTACGCCGACAAACGCACCGAGGACTCCGGCTCCCTGCACGGTATCTGGTACGAGGGGACGCTCGTCGGCGGCGTCCTGTTCCGTACGTTCGACGCGGCCACCGGCGTCTGCGAGGTCGGCTGCTGGCTGGAGCCCGCCGCGGTCGGCAAGGGCCTCGTCACGCGCGCGATGCACGTCCTGATCGACTGGGCCGTCGACGTACGCCGCATGCACCGCGTCGAATGGCACGCCGCCTCCGGCAACACCGCCAGCCTCGACGTCGCCCGCCGGCTCGGCATGAAGCAGGACGGCGTCCTGCGCGGCAGCCACCTCCACAAGGGCGAGCGGCACGACATCGAGATCTGGTCGCTGCTCGCGCCGGAGTGGCGTACCGCGCACAGCGATCATTAAGGAACCTCTCAGACGGCGTCCGTACGGTGCGGGGCATGGCTACCAAGACAGAAGACAACGCCGGCGAGATCTCCGAGGTGGAGCTGACCAAGGGCGCCGAGGACACCGTCGAGGAGGACACCAC
Organism: Streptomyces niveiscabiei; assembly: GCF_001419795.1. GTDB lineage: Bacteria > Actinomycetota > Actinomycetes > Streptomycetales > Streptomycetaceae > Streptomyces > Streptomyces niveiscabiei. The sequence goes on along the minus strand of NZ_LIRL01000310.1, from coordinate 3,124 downwards.
CGAGGACGACGAACTCCTCGCGGAGGGCCAGGAACCGGAGGCGAAGGAGACGTCGTACGTCGGACAGGGCGCCGCGGCCGTCGTCTCCGCCGCGCTCGGGTTCGTGTCGCTGAGCGGCAGTTGGATCGGTACGGTCGCGTCCGCGCGCGAGACGCTGATAGGCCAGCTCCAGACGTCGTCGTCGGCGGGCGTCCCCACGCAGCTCAAGGAGATCTACGGCGACGCGTGGAAGACCAGCGCGTTGTACGCCGGTCTCTTCGCTCTCATCGCCCTGGTCACCGCCGTCGTCGTCCTGGTCCGGCCCGCTTTCGGCAACCCGGACAAGGCGCAGCCGGCGTGGATCAAGTCCGTCGCCTGGGGCGGCGTCGCCCTCGGGGTGATCGGCCTGCTGCTGGCCGTACTCAAGTACAGCGACGCCCTTCTGAGTGTGCCGTCCGCGAGCTGACCCGAGGGTCCTCAGGGACCGCCGTAAGCACCTACGGCGGTCCCTAAGGACCCTTCTCCCGTTTCTAAGGCCCCCGCCCCCGCCGAAGATGCGGAACTCTCCCGATGTGCCCGACCCCCCTCGGGAACGAAGGTGGAACCACCACCGAGACACGGGAGTTCAAATGTTCCAGTACGAGTCCCACCAGCTCCGCTCCGCCGAACTGATCCGGCGCGCGAACCACGAGCGGCTGGTCAACGAGGCGGTACGCGCACGCAAGAGCGCCGCCGGGGCGTCCGATACGAAGCAGCCCCAACGGCACTGGTTCACCAGGGCGGCGTGAGTGCCGCCGGATGCCGTGCGCGCGATAACCGCTGGGGCGTTGTCAGACCCGTGTGCGATGCTCGGCGGCGTGGAGATGAGGTCGGTCAGTCCCGTGTTCGTGGGTCGAGCGGATGAGCTCGGCGCGCTGAACGACGCGCTCGCGCGTGCGGCGGCGGGGGAGCCGCAGGCGCTGGTCGTCGGGGGCGAGGCAGGCGTCGGGAAGACGCGGCTGGTCGAGGAGTTCGGGGCGGTCGCCGAGCGGCAGGGGGCCGTCGTCGCGGTCGGCGGCTGTGTCGAGATCGGCGCCGACGGGCTGCCGTTCGCGCCGTTCTCCACCGCCCTGCGCGCCCTGCGCCGGGCCCTGCCCGATGAGTTGGCCGCCGCTGCCGCCGGGCAGGAGGAGGAGCTGGCCCGGCTGCTGCCCGAACTCGGCGAGACCGCGCGCGGGCGGCACGACGAGGAGGGCACCGCCCGCCTCTTCGAACTGACCGCGCGCCTGCTGGAGCGGGTCGCCGACGGGCGTACGGTCGTCGTCGTCATCGAGGACCTGCACTGGGCGGACACCTCGACCCGCCACCTCCTGGCGTACCTGTTCCGCACGCTGCGCACGGGCAGGCTGCTCGTCCTCGCGACGTACCGCAGCGACGACATCCACCGCCGCCACCCCCTGCGCCCCCTCCTCGCCGAACTCGACCGCCTGCGCACCGTCCGCCGCATCGAACTCGCCCGCTTCACGCGCGAGGAGGTGGGCCGGCAGATCGCCGGCATCCTCGCCGCCGAACCCGACCCCGCGCAGGTCGACGAGATCTTCGAGCGGTCCGACGGGAACGCGTTCTTCGTCGAGGAACTCGCCGTCGCCTGCACCGGCGAGTGCTGCGCCGGGCTCACCGACTCCCTGCGGGACCTCCTCCTCGTCCGCGTGGAGGCGCTGCCCGACCACGCGCAGCGCGTCGCGCGGATCACCGCCGAAGGCGGGTCGACGGTCGAGTACCCGCTGCTCGCCGCCGTCGCCGGGCTCGGCGAGGACGACCTCATCGAGGCGCTGCGCGCGGCCGTCGGCGCGAACATCCTGATCCCCGCGCCCGGGGGTGACGGCTACCGGTTCCGGCACGCGCTCGTGCGCGAGGCCGTCGCGGACGACCTGCTGCCGGGGGAGCGGTCGCGGCTCAACCGGCGGTTCGCGCAGGCGCTGGAGGCCGAGCCGGGGCTCGTCCCCGCCGACCAGCGGGCGACGCGCCTCGCGAGCTACTGGTACCACGCGCACGACCCGGCGAAGGCGCTGCCCGCCGTGCTCGACGCGGCGGCGGAGGCGCGGTCGCGGCACGCGTACAGCGAGCAACTGCGGTTGCTGGAGCGGGCGATGGAGCTGTGGGACGCGGCGCCGGGGGAGGTCCTCGCGCGGCTGCGGCCCGTCGACTACGCGGAGGCGTACCCCCCGTGCGGCTGCGCCCCGGAGACGACGCCCCTCAGGTACCTGGACCTGATGGCCGAGGCGGCCGTCGCGGGCCGGCTGTCCGGCGCGCGGGAACGGGCCCTGAAGATCACCCGGCGGGCCCTGCGGCTCCTGGAGGAGGACCCCGATCCGCTGCGCGCCGCCTGGTTCTGGGTCCAGCGCTCCAAGCTGCTGCCCGCGCTCGGGCGCGGCGACGGCTGGCAGGAACTGTCCACCGCGCAGGACCTCGTGCGCGGGCTGCCGCCGTCCACCGTGCACGCCGAGGTGCTGTCGTCCGTCGCGGGCTGGTACATGCTCCACGAACCCGGGCCCGAGGCGATCGGCGCCGCCCAGCGGGCCGTGGAGTACGCGCGCATGGTCGGCGCCGAGGAGATCGAGTA
>NZ_LIRL01000310.1:279-501 GCF_001419795.1 Streptomyces niveiscabiei | reverse complement strand
ACGAGGCCGCCGAGGCGGCCTTCAACGCGCGGTACGCCGTCCAGGCGACCAAACCCCGGGGCGCGGGCTTCTACTTCCTCGCCCACCTCGCCCTCGCACGCGGCCGGTTCACCGACGCGGCCCAGTACCTCGCCGAGGGCCGGGCGTCCTTCGGCCCCCACGACCGGATGCCGCAGTACGTTCTCCCCTTCGCCTCGTTGAGCCTCGCCCTCGCCGCCGCCG
>NZ_LIRL01000310.1:0-233 GCF_001419795.1 Streptomyces niveiscabiei | reverse complement strand
CGCACGTGGCGCGCATCCGGGAGACGGCGCGGAAACTCTCCACGCCCGCGCCGATGTGGTGCGCGTACGACCTGTGGGTGCGCGCGGAACTCCAGCGGGCGCAGGGGCGGGACACCGTGGACGAGTGGTCCGACGTGGTCACCGCGTTCGAGTGTCTGGAGCGGCCCTACGACCTGGCGCGCGTGCGCTACCGCCTCGCGGAGAGGCTGGTCGTGGCCGGCGGGGACGACGAG